>JAZRET010000175.1:0-4856 GCA_045660945.1 Congzhengia sp. | reverse complement strand
TTTTTGGTACTGCCATGGTTTAACACCTCCTGAATTTTATCACTTAAAATATTTTAATTTTTCCCATCTTGGATCAATCTCATCGTGCTCGCAGCCGCAGTCGCCTTTATTTAAGTCGGCACCGCACATAGAGCAAATTCCTTTGCAGTCTTCGCTGCAGAGATATTTATACGAGAGATTTAAAAGAAGATTTCCGACTACGATTTCTGAAACATCGATCGATGTCCCCTCAAAAATAATTACGGAATCCCGATCCGGAATTTCGCTTCCTTCTTGCGCCAAAGTTTCTTCAAAATCGAAGGAAAGTTCGCAGTCAAGCTCCTTTAAGCATCGTCCGCAGTTTGCTTTAAATCCGCCCTCCACATGGGCAGAAAGTTCTAAAACATCATTTCTTCCGGTGATTTTTCCGGTGACGGAAACACCTTCAGGAAATGTTACATCTGCGCCGCAAGCATCAGAATCAATGGAAAGGGTGCCGGAAAAGTCCAGCGTTGCACCGTCGTTATTTAAAACAGTGCTCAAATCGCAAATCATTTTGTTTGCCACCTTTCTGAAAATGATATATGCTCACATAATGCAATTATATATTATATCTATCTTACCACCAATTGTCAAGGTTTTTTTCAAGAAAAATTTATTTTGGTACACTTTCGTAAAATTTCAAAAATTTCTTCACGGAATGAGCGATAAAAACTTTCGAAACGCCGTAGGAAGCGCGATTTCTTCTAAAAACTCTTCTTTCGTTTTCCACACAAACTGCTCGTTTTGGTTTTTGCATTCAAAAAAATAACCTGTCATATCCCACTCTATATGTGTGAAAATGTGCTTTCTTTTCACCTTTTGCAGAATATCTTTCGGCACGATTCCCCACGTACTAAGGCGTTTTACCGCCTGCTCTTTCGAAAGTGTACCTCTCACATTCGGGAATTCCCATAAGCCTTTTAAAAGCCCCTCGTTTGCGCGCTTTAAAACCGCAATTTTTCCGTCACAACGCAACAAAAATACTGTAAGCACTTCTTTTTTTCTTGCTTTTTTCGGCGTCTTTACGGGAAGATTTTCTGTTGTACCGTTTTTGTGCGCAAGGCAAACATTTTGAAGCGGGCAATTCTCACAGCCCGGCGCGCCATTCGGTACACAGACCGTTGCTCCAAGTTCCATTAAGGCTTGCGTGAAATCGCCACATGTTTCTTTCGGATAAACTGCACGTAGTTTCTCCGTAATTTCTTTTTTTACCTTAGGTTCGGTGATGGGCGCTTGACTTTCCGTCACGCGTGAAATCACGCGCAATACATTTCCGTCCACTGCGGGAGTTGGTTTTCCAAAGCAAATGGAACAAATCGCGCCGGCGGTATATTCACCAATCCCCGGAAGCGCCAAAATTTCTTCGTATTCCGTTGGAAATACGCCGCCGTGTTTTTCCATAATCACCCGCGCCGCTTTTTGTAAATTCCGCACGCGACTATAGTATCCCAGCCCTTCCCACAGTTTTAAAAGTTTCTCTTCTTCTGCGTTTGCTAAAGATTCTAACGTAGGAAGTGTTTTTATAAACCTTTTATAATATGTTTTTACTGCCTCAACCCTTGTTTGCTGTAGCATAATTTCTGAAACCCAGATGTGATAGGGCTCTTTATCTTCACGCCACGGAAGCACGCGTGCGTTTTTTGAAAACCAAGGCAAAAGAAGCGTTGGCAGTAAGGATAGGTTTTTATCATTCATAACATTCACCGTTTTTTATTTTCTATATAAAATTATACCAAACAAACGCACGCTTTGTCAATTTCACTTGCATATTACAAGAAAATGGCATATAATAAATGAAGAAATGCAAAAAAGGGGATGAAATCTATGGTGAAAATATTTGCATCGATTGATGAACTGATTGGAAAAACGCCGCTTCTTAAAATTAATACTATTTCAAAGGAGCACGGCGCAAAAGCACATATTTTAGCAAAACTTGAATCGTTTAACCCCGTCGGCTCAGCAAAAGACCGCGTAGCAAAAAACATTTTAGATGATGCTGAAAAGAAAGGTCTCCTTTCAAAAAGCACCACAATTATTGAACCCACAAGTGGAAATACGGGCGTAGGGCTAGCGGCTCTTTCCGCGGCAAGGGGCTACAAAATGGTGGTTGTGATGCCCGAAACGATGTCAAAAGAAAGACAACTTTTAATGAAAGCGTTCGGCGCAGAACTCATCTTAACAGATGGCGCAAAAGGTATGCGCGGCGCGATAGAAAAGGCAGAAGAATTAAATAAAAAGATAGAGAATAGCCTCATCGCCGGTCAGTTTACAAACGCTGCAAATCCCGAAGCGCACTACCTCACAACCGGTCCCGAAATCTGGGAAGACACCGAAGGAAAAGTTGATGTTTTCATTTCCGCGATTGGTACGGGCGGCACGATTTCGGGCGTGGGCAAATTTTTAAAAGAAAAAAATCCCGAGATTAAAATCATTGGCGTTGAGCCAAAGTCCTCCTCAGTTCTTTCGGGTGGCGCGGCAGGCGCACATAAAATTCAGGGAATCGGTGCAGGATTTGTGCCGGATGTGTTAGATACTGAAATTTATGACGAAATCCTCCCCGTAACCGACGAAGATGCATACGCCTTTGGAAAGGCGCTCGCTAAAAAAGAAGGTGTTTTAGCCGGCATTTCATCAGGCGCGGCGATGTGCGCAGCAACTTTAGTTGCTAAGCGCGAAGAGAACAAAGGAAAAACGATTGTGGTTCTTCTTCCTGACACAGGCGAGCGCTATCTTTCTTCCGGACTCTATGAATAACAAAAAAGCCTATGCAAAAACGCATAGGCTTTTTCTTTTATGCTTTATTACATTGGCAACAGATTTGCCATAACCGCGACCAAAATAACCGCCGCAAGAATAATACGGTAAATACCAAACGCTTTAAAGTCGTGCTTTTTGATATATCCCAAAAGGAATTTAATCGCAAGATAAGAAACAAAAAACGTAACGATGAATCCGGAAATCATTACACCCCACTCAACCGCAGTAACAGAAGCGCCCGATAAAACATATTTTACGAGTTTCAAGCCACTTGCTCCGAGCATAACAGGAACCGCCATAAAGAACGAAAACTCTGTGCCGACAAAGCGCGAGCAACCAAGGAGTATCGCACCTAAAATGGTAGAACCTGAGCGTGATGTTCCGGGAATTAAGGCAAGCACCTGAAACAGACCGATGCAAATTGCAGTTTTATAACTTAAGGTTTCCAAAGAATCTGTCTTCGGTTTTTTATTTCCTTTTTCAATCAGTAAAAATGCAATACCATAAACAAAAAGTGTGAGTGCAATCACGAGCGAGCTCGAAAGCACATTGTCAATCAGGTCTTCTAAAAAGAGTCCTGCCACTGCTGCAGGAATTACCGCAACGATAACTTTGCTCCAAAGGATATATGTCCCTTTTTTCTCCTCTTTTGATTTTTTCGGCGAAAACGGATTGAGTTTGTGAAAATAAATAATCACAACTGCTAAAATCGAGGCAAACTGAATTACCACTTTAAACATATTCCAAAATTCTGCAGAGACATTTAGTTTTAAAAGCTTTTCCGCCAAAATCATATGGCCCGTACTTGAGATGGGAAGCCACTCCGTGATTCCCTGAATGATGCCGATGATGGCAGATTTTAATATTTCAATAATCATTTCGTTTTTCCTTTCCGGATGGATTTACTATAAATAATACTACCATATTTTGCCGAACATCACAAGAAAAAAATAATTTTTCCCGCAATTTTTAATTAAAATATGAAAAAAATCAAGAAAAGTTCGTTAATTTGTTGACTATCCCGAACTTTTGTTGTATAATGTTAGTATTTTATAATATATATAATAAAATTTATTGGAGGTTTCACTATGGAAAGAGTTTATAACTTTTCGGCAGGACCGTCCATGCTCCCCGAATCTGTATTGCAGAAAGCCGCTGAGCAGATGGTTAATTACGAAGGATGCGGCATGTCCGTTATGGAGATGAGCCACCGCTCAAAAGACTACGAAGCAATCATCAACGGTTGCGAAGCTTTGGTGCGCGAACTGATGAATGTTCCCGATAACTACAAGGTATTATTCCTTCAGGGCGGCGCATCCAGTCAGTTTACAATGATTCCGATGAACATCGGTAACAAAAACAAAAAATGCGATATGGTTATCACAGGTCAGTGGGCAAAAAAAGCTGCTCAGGAAGCAAAAAGATATATCACTGTAAATGAAGTTGCATCTTCTGCTGACAAGACATTTAGCTACATTCCGAAACTTGATAAGTCTACATTCTCTAAAGATGCTGACTATTTCTATATCTGTATGAACAACACTATCTACGGAACAAAGTATAACGAACTTCCCGACACAGGTGATGTTCCCTTAATCGCAGACATTTCTTCTATGGTAATGTCCGAAGAATTAGACGTTTCCAAATTCGGTATGCTCTACGCAGGCGCGCAGAAGAACTTAGGCCCTGCAGGCGTAACGCTCTGTATCATCAGAGAAGACTTAATCGGAAACGAAATGGAACAGACCCCCGTTATGTTCAACTACCAGATTCATGTTGACAACGGTTCTATGTATAACACACCCCCGACCTACGGCATCTATGTTATGAAACTCGTTTTAGAGTGGATCAAAGAACAGGGCGGTATTAAAGCAGTTCAGAAAGTGAACGAAGCAAAAGCAAAACTTTTATACGATTTCTTAGATTCTTCCAGCATGTTCCGTGGCACAGTTGTTCCGGAAGACAGATCCTTAATGAACATTCCGTTTGTTACAGGTAACGAAGAACTCGATGCAAAATTCGTAAAAGAAGCAAAAGAAGCAGGCTTTGTAAACTTAAAAGGTCACAGAACTGTTGGC
>JAZRET010000174.1:0-2969 GCA_045660945.1 Congzhengia sp. | reverse complement strand
GCTGCCGCTTGCGGTCTGTACAAGGCTTTTTCCTTTGCCGCCACCGGGCACACCGTTGTTGTCCATCTTGCGGTAAAACGGAACATAGTGTGGGTAGTTTTCAATTAACATATCATATGTTTCTCCCGAAATCAAACCACTCCAAAGTTCCAATCTCAAGAGTGCGCGAGAAAAATCATAAATGCGCTCGGCTGCTTCTACAAATTCCGGGTAAGCGGTTTCTAATTCTTTAACCGTTTCCTGTAGTTCTTGAACCTTGTTCAGTGTGGGATCGCCGTAAGGGGTTTTGGCCTCAAGACCTTTGCTTTCGGCTTCCAACCATTCAATAGCGTGTTGAGCCGAAAGATAATCTTCAAAAAGACCAATTCTTGCTCGGATTTTTTCTGACTTTGCGTTTTTCCCCAGAGCATTTACTACAGGTTCAAGACATTGGCGAAGCGATGGGGCTTCCCAACCTCCGTCCTCGTTCCTGATGCCATCGCCTTGAATGGCATTATAAATTCGCTGCGGATCAACTTGGCGGGCGACTTGCAGTTGAATGTACGCATCGTATAGCCTTTGAGATTGCTCCATGTCTTCCGAGTTGTCTGCGGCCTTGATAACACCGTAAGCATCGTCTACCCATTTGGTAATCCACTCGTCTTTGGTTTGCTCTGCAATCTCGTTTGCGACCACCCTTGCCGGAAGCTTTAATTTATTTTCGTTCGGGTGGTTTGTTGCGTGCAATCGTTCTGCCCGCGTGGCAGAAAAATAGCGGTTCGTGTGTTTTGCCATCAACATAATATATTCCATTGTTTGCGGACTCACACGCTCTTTGAACAACGCCATGGTTTTAGGATAGTTTTTTTCGGCCACTTCATAGTTAAGCATAAGCTCTCTTGCAAACTCGGCCAAACCCTCTACAACATATTGTTCTGATTTGTAGTTTTTTTTCATGTCTGCGGAAAGGTTGTTAACAAGTTCCGATTGTACTTCCTTTGAGGCAGATCCTGTAATATTTGCAAGTGTGTCTAATGCGTGCCCAATTTCATGCGCCAAAACCGGAAGGTCATTGACGAATTTCACCCTTACGCTACCTGTTTTTGTGTTGTGCAGACCAGTAGCGTTTTTCCTGTTGATATTGCCAATGCGAACCTTTACGTTTAAAACTCTCGAAAAGCCGTCTATTAATTGAGACAACGAGTACACAGGTGACTTGTCGTTTCCTTGATTTGCCGTAACTGGCGTAGTGTTCCACTCGCGCTCGTCTATTTGTTTTATCAATTTCGCTTGGGTTTCGGCGTTGTCTCTCGCCGCCTGTACAAGCATTGCTCGCTGTTGTGTAAACGGTTCTTCTCGTGAAACATTAAAGCCGAGATACTCTTCTACCACGCCCAACGCTTCTTCATCGTCCAAAACGGATTCTGCTTGAGAGTTGCTGATATACTGGTTGGACAGAATTGCTTCAACTACAGGCTTTGTTTTTTCAGACAGTTTTTCGGGGCTTGGAATCGAACGCTGTTCTACAACAAACGGTGCTCTTCTCACAACCTTGTTAATGCGTTCCGAAAGCCTTGTGTCAATTGTAGCATTTTGAATTTCTTTGACCTTTTTGTACTGGCTCCAGTTGTTTTCGTGAGCGATGTCTGTAAAATTTCGCCCGGTCAAAAACTCAAAGTGTTTCATTGCGGCATCATTGAACAAAATGGCTTCGGCCTGTGATTTTGTCAACGGCTTTCCTTGGAACAAATTGGAAATCGCGTTTGCCGCGTGGTCAGTGGTGTTTGAATCAAGGTAATAAATACCGTCATTCGCAACACGTTGTTCGTTTAACCAGTTTCCCCACTCTTGGGCTTTTTCCGCAGACAAAAAAGGCTTGATTTCTTCAAAGAGTTTTTGTGCTTCAAACGCATTTTCTTTCGCCGCAAATTCTATCAAACGCCTATAATCTCTGTCTGTCAGCCAGCGGTTTGATGCAATTTCGTTGCTTGCCGTTGCGAAAGCTTCTTGCGTTTCTTTTCCCCAAGCTTCATTTTTAGATGCGTTGCTTAAAATTGAAACAATGTTCTTGGGTGCATATGCGGGATTGTTTTCTGCAATTGCATTTCTTGCTTGCCTGTCTCTTTCTATTTTTTCTGCTCTTTCTTTTTCTTCTGCCAAACGTTTTTCTTCGGTTTTTGCTGCTTCATATTTTTTTATTTCGGCATCAAGGTCAAACTTCACCTGTTCCGCAAGCATACCAATTTCGGCATCCGAAACAGGCTTGCCATCTTTTTGCTTCTGCTCCACTTGCATTGCCATTTTGTAGCCGTCACTGTCTTGCGGCAGCATTTTTGCGGCTTCAATTACGGTCTGCTCGTCAAAGCCGGGCAAAGCGGTTCGAACGTTTTTGCCAATCGTTGCGTACTGTTTCCCTGCGGAATACATACCCGGCGCACCGATTGTACCAAACGCAGCACCAGTAAGACCACCGGCCAAGCCTGCAGTGCCGATCTGTAAAGCAATGTCGCCAATGGCAGAAATTGTTCCTTTTTCTTTGAATGTCTTGCGCCACTCTGAAACATCTCCAAGCATTAACGCATCAAAAGCAATGTTGGCGGCCTCTGTTGCCATTTCTTCAGAAGCGTTTACAAGAACGGTTTTGGCAACCTCTTTGACCGTTTTGCGTAAAGTGTCGGGCAATTGGAATCTCATTTTTTCCAGTTCGCCAATGCTGTATTTTTCAAACAAACCTTCAAACACCGCAGCAGCAAAGCCACCGGCAACCGCTTGAAGATTGTTGCCACCTCGTTTTAGAATATCTTGCGCCGTGGTAGTCCCGGCATTTGCGGCCAGAGCAACGAAACCTTTGGGGAAAAGTGCCGCCGTTGCACTGTCTGCCGCAGACAAAATTGTGTTTGTCAAAAACTTGCCAACGCCGCCCATATCTTCCGTGAGAATTTCGCGTGCTGTGTTGCCAAGATTTGCAACCTGTTGATTGGGGGAATAGG
>JAZRET010000173.1:0-1797 GCA_045660945.1 Congzhengia sp. | reverse complement strand
TAATATCCATCTTTTCCATATAAATCGCAGAGAATATAGTCCAATAAGTACATACCCTTTGCACCAAACTCTGCGCGTAACAACTTGACCTTGTCATCTTCGTAGAAATGTGTATCTTTAGGGAAATAATCAGCACCGACTTTTTGTGGTCTTGCCATATTCCACCTCGTTATAACTTTAGTTTTTTTACCAAATGCGCATCCAACGGGATGCCGTATATATGGTTTGCTTCTAAAAATTTAACCTCGTCATTATGTGCGATGCTGTGGCATTTTCTGCACAAGGCAATCGCTTTTCTTCCGACGTGATTTGCTTTTCTTCTATCAAACCCCATCCCGATGCGCGAACCTTCCACATGATGCACATCGGCTTTTCTGTTACAGACGGCACACTTCCTGTTTGCAAGGCAGGAATATAAATACCGGTTTATGTCGTCTGTACAGTTTAAAAGCGTGTCTCGTGTTCCGATGTTGTTTTCAAAGCAGAAATCAATCAGGTACGATATAAAATCTCTCGCAGTAGATACGGTGCAATCAGAAAGACTGAAATACTCTGCGCCGTATCTTGATATGTAGAAATACTTTTGAATTTCCTTTTCATATTCCGGGAGATTTCCGGTATACTCCGTGATATCTGCAATGATGGCATAGGCTTTCTTCCTTTGGTCAGCGTTTATGGTTCTTCCATCATCAAATCGCACGAGACACTTGTTTATTTTTTGCTTTTCCAAAAGGAAAGGTGATACCGGTGCAACGATGATGGCGTTTCCGTTTTTCACTTTATAGATTTCGCCAACCGTTTCGCAGCACATTTTTATCACTCCCTTTGTATTACTTCTTTCCATGTCTTCCAACAGATGCAACAGTTCGCACCGTCCCAGGTAAGCGCCGACGTAGGATATTCCGGCGCCAAAAGTTTGATCTGCAGATTGCTGATTCCTCGGTCCGATGTAGACACTGTTCCCAGGGCTTCTATCGCCGCACTGATACACACATCAAATGCGCCCGTTTTTGCGCTCTGTATGCTTTTCTTATCGCCGATATAGAGTTTGTAGCCGTTGTCGGCTTGTACGATAATACAATCGTTTTTTTGCCCGCAGGCTACGAACACAATCCCATAGTCGGCATCGTTGACTGTTTCAAAACCTTGGGGCAGATGATACGGCGTGTATTTTTCATCGCTTTTGAAAATCATTTTCGCCGTTCCTTTTTCTTCAGTCTCCCGGAAGAAGTCCCGTTCGGATAACTTTCTGCCGCCTTCGGTTTTCATTGCGCCCTCGAGCGCAACATCTGCATCTACGCCGTCCGGATATAACAAAATATTTCCGCCGAAGTCAATGACTGTGCAGGATGTTTTCCCCGGTGCAGTTCGGAGAACCCTTCCGACCTTCTGCACCCATTGACCATGGGTACCGTTTGTATCAAAATCAACAAGGTTCCGAAGATCCGGAAAATCATATCCTTCTGTGCAGATATCTACATTGATAAGTTCATCACAGTCGCCGTGCTCGAATTTTTCAAGTTCTGTGCTTCTGGCGACATCATCTATGCCCGGACCGAGGTATGCAGGATTTCTTCCGGCTTCTGTCAAACGTTCGTAAATTCTTTGACAAAAAGTATGGTTCGGAGCAAAGATGATGCTTTTACCGGGTTCTTTTCGCTCTAAAAACTCATCGCACATCGTATCTATAAGAGCGCGTCCTTCCATATCCTCTTTGCAGTTTTTTGCAAGGTGTCCCACTTCACTTTTATCGCCCATATCAAATACAAGTCGGATCGTAGCCATGTCGTTCTGTGA
>JAZRET010000172.1:0-2929 GCA_045660945.1 Congzhengia sp. | reverse complement strand
CGTAAAAAAAGGATTGGAACTTTTAAGATATACGATGAATAAAGGCATTCGTGCGTTGGCAGATGTTGCGGAAATAGACCTTTCAAACGTGCAAACTGGAACCATCGGATTTATGATTGCGCCTCGAATTAATGCTGCAGGCCGTATGGGTGATCCGAGATGTGCGGTTGAACTCCTTCTTGCCACTGATGAAATGACTGCAAAACGCTATGCTGAAGAGTTAAACCGTGAAAATCAGGAACGTCAGGAAACAGAAATCAGTATTATGGAAGAGGCACTTGCGCTCATCGAAAATACACCTTCTTTTCAAGAGGATTATGTGCTGGTTTTGGCACACAACGGCTGGCATCACGGTATTATAGGGATTGTTGCTTCAAAACTTTCCGAGCGATTTCATAAACCTTGTATCTTAATCAGCACTGATGAAGAAACGGGAAAAGGCTCAGGAAGAAGCATTCGTGCATTTAATTTATTTAAAGCGCTTGAGCACTGTCAGGATTTTCTGCAGAAATTTGGTGGACATGACCTTGCGGCAGGACTTTCTATCAGCCCGGACAAAATCGAAGAATTCAGAAAAACAATCAATGCTTATGCAAAAGAAAATTTAACTGAAGAGGATTTTACACCGATTCTTTATATTGATTCAGAGCTTCCGCCTGAATATATTAATATGAATACGGCAGAACGTCTTTCTGTTTTAGAACCATATGGTATGGGAAATGCTTGCCCACGCTTTTTTGCGCAAAAATTAACAGTAGTACAGACGCGTGCGTTAAGCGACGGAAAACATATTAAGATTACCTTCCGTGCAAATGATCACTATTTTGATGCTGTTGGTTTTAATATGGGTGAGTTAAACAGTGAACTCGAAATTGACGATATTGTTGATATTGCATTCGATTTAGATATCAACACATATAGAGGAACGCGTCAACTTCAGGTGCTGTTAAAGGATGTAAAGAGAAGCGAAATATCCGCATAGGAGAGAGAGTATGATTACGCATACGTTTGAAGAACTGAAAAAGAGAATATCGGAATATGCGACCTGTGCTAATTTTCGCATAGAGCTTTTAGACCAAGCATATGAAATTGCAGAAAAAGCACACGAGGGACAACTGCGCGAATCAGGAGAACCTTATGTTTCACACCCTTTGGAAGTCGCGTATATTTTGGCAGATTTAGAAATGGACTGCGAAACCTTGGTGAGTGCACTTTTACATGATGTTGTAGAAGACACAGACTATACCATTGAGGATATCCGTAAAATCTTTGGAGAAAACGTTGCCATCATTGTAGACGGTGTTACGAAACTTGGTAAAATCCAGTATACCACTGCAGAAGAGCAGCAGGTTGAAAACCTTCGTAAGATGTTTTTAGCAATGGCAAAAGATATTCGCGTTATCTTAATTAAACTTGCGGATCGCCTTCACAATATGCGTACAATCAAGGCAAAATCCGAGGCAAAGCAGCGCGAAAAAGCCCGCGAAACTTTAGAAGTTTATGCGGCGCTTGCACACCGCCTTGGTATGTCGAAAATTAAGTGGGAACTTGAAGACTTATCTTTAAAATATATTGACCCCATTGCATATAAAGAAATCACGGAATCCATCAACTTAAAAAAACAAGAGCGCGAAGAGTTTATCAACAATACGATGGACGCCTTAAAAGAAAAAACAGAAGAACTTGGCATCAAATCTCATGTTATGGGAAGAGCAAAACATTTTTACAGTATTTATCGCAAAATGTTTACGCAGAACAAGTCCGTAGATGAACTTTATGATTTATTTGCGGTTCGCGTGATTGTAGATTCTGTCAAAGACTGTTATACCGTTTTGGGTATGGTGCATGAAATGTATCATCCGATTCCGGGTAGATTCAAAGATTATATTGCAATGCCAAAACCCAATATGTATCAGTCACTTCACACGACTGTAATTGGTGCTGACGGTGTACCGTTTGAAATTCAGATCAGAACGTGGGAAATGCACCGCGTTGCAGAATATGGTATCGCAGCACACTGGAAATATAAAGAAGGCATCAGCGGAAAAACAGATGTTGATGCAAAACTTGAGTGGATTAGACAACTTCTTGAAATTCAGAATTCCGTTATGGAAACGGACGATTTTATGCGTACGCTAAAAATTGATATGTTTGCCGATGAAGTGTTTGTGTTTACACCGAAAGGAAACATTATCAGTCTTCCGGCAGGCTCTACGCCGGTAGACTTTGCGTTCGCAATTCATAGCGCTGTCGGTTGTAAAATGGCGGGGGTAAAGGTAAACGGTAAAATCACAACTCTTGATTACAACTTGCAAAATGGCGATATTGTAGAGGTTTTAACGTCTTCTGCCGTACGCGGTCCGAGCCGTGACTGGTTAAAACTTTGTAAGACGTCCGGTGCGCGATCAAAAATCAATCAGTGGCTGAAGCGTGAATGCAGAGACGAAAATATTCAGCAGGGTAAAGATATGATTGATCGTGAATTAAAGCGCGTCAATTTGTCGCACAGCCAGCTCTTCCGCGCCGAATGGGTGGATATGCTCTGTAAAAAATACGGTTTTTCTTCGCTTGACGATATTTATGCTGCAGTGGGCTATGGCGGACTCACGGTAAATAAGGTTATCGCAAAACTCAGGGAAGAGTATAAGCAGGTAATGAAAAAAGAAAAAACGGAAGCAGAAGTTGTGCCCGTAGTAGAACCGCCGAAACAAAAGAAGAAAAAAGTATCGCAAAATGGAATTGTGGTAGAAGGCGTGGAAGATTGTCTTGTGTATCTTTCCAGTTGCTGTAATCCCGTTCCGGGCGATGAAATCATAGGGTATATCACGCGCGGCAAAGGTGTTAGTATCCACAGAAAAGATTGCACAAATGTTTTGTCGAGCGACAAGCGCGGCGATTCTGAGCGTTTAATTCGTGTATTTTGGGAACA
>JAZRET010000171.1:0-4843 GCA_045660945.1 Congzhengia sp. | reverse complement strand
GGAAATGACCGTTGCAATTGCGGCGCCTTCAATGCCAAGTTCGGGAAGTCCAAACGGGCCAAACACCACTCCATAGTCCAAAAACGCATTCAAAAGCGTTGTGAAAACCGCGACATACATAGGTAACTTCACGCGTCCGGTTGAGCGAAGCACAACGTTTACAAGCATATTAAGAAGTACCGCAGGATAAGAAAACACCGCGATTTTTAAGTACTTCACGCCGGCATCTAGCACCCTTGGATTGCGGTTAAAAATCGAAATCACGCCACGGGGCGCAAAAAATCCTACCGCTAAAAACAAAACCGCAAGCGAAAGGCCCGATACCGCCGCAAGGCCATATGTTTTTATCATGCCTCTATGGTTTTTTTCACCGAAATACTGAGCCAAAAAGATCGAAGCACCTGAGCAAATCCCAAAAATCGCCATATTCATGAGCCAACTGAGTTGTCCCGCCATGCCAACCGCGGCAAGCGAAATATCGCCAAGTTGTCCTACTATCAATGTGTCAACCAGCGTAAAGGAGCTGGTAAGCAAGTTCTGAATCGCAATCGGAATTGCGAGTGGCAACATTGTTTTCCAGAACTGTTTTGTTCCAAAAATTTTTGTAAGCATTCTTTCCTCCAAAGTTATGTACCCAAAAAAGCGGTTTCTTCCGACAAACAGAAGAAACCGTTTTGTTGCTATTTAGAATAAACCGACGATTGTGCCGTCGTTTGAAATATCAATTCGTTCTGCCGCAGGGGCTTTCGGAAGTCCGGGCATCGTCATAATATTTCCGGCGTAAGCCGTTACAAATCCTGCGCCGGCAAAAGCACGAACTTCTTTAATCGTCACCGTAAAGCCTGTGGGACGACCTAAAAGTTTTGCATCATCTGAGAGCGAATACTGCGTTTTTGCCACACATACAGGAAGTGCACCATAGCCTGCTTCCTCTAAGGCTGCGATTTGCTTTGATGCCGCCGGTGTGTAGGAAACGCCGTCGCCGCCGTAAATTTTCTTCACGATCGTTTCGATTTTTTCTTTAATTGGCAGTTTCTCATCATAAATCGGAGCAAAATCTGCTTCGTCTTTATCTAAAATTTCAACCAGTTTTTGAGCAAGTGCTACGCCGCCTTCGCCGCCATCTGCAAACACTTCAGAAAGCGCAAAATCCGCACCGTTTTCTTTGCAGTAATCCTCGATGAGTTTGAGTTCTTTCTCAGAATCTGAACCAAAACGGTTAATTGCAACTAGCACGGGAACACCGTAAAGACGTAAATTTTCAATGTGTTTTCCGAGGTTTACGATACCTTTTTTAAGCGCTTCTGTGTTTTCAGGTCCCAAATCTGCTTTTGCCACGCCACCGTTATACTTAAGCGCACGAACGGTTGCAACCAAAACTACCGCAGACGGTTTTAAATCTGCCACGCGGCATTTGATATCTAAAAACTTCTCTGCACCAAGATCAGCGCCAAAGCCTGCTTCTGTAATCACGTAATCTGAAAGTTTTAACGCAATTTTTGTTGCCTGCACACTGTTGCAGCCGTGCGCAATATTGGCAAACGGGCCGCCATGCATCAGGCACGGTGTATTTTCTAATGTCTGCACTAAGTTTGGCTTAATCGCATCCTTTAAGAGCGCACACATAGCACCTTCTGCGTTTATATCACTTGCTTTAATTTCTTTTCCGTCATAAGACGTTCCGACTACGATCTTACCGAGGCGCACTTTTAAGTCTTCCAAATCTTTTGCCATACATAAAATCGCCATAACTTCGGACGCCACAGTAATCATAAATCCGTCTTCACGAACATAGCCGTTCGTTTTTCCGCCAAGACCTACTATCACCTGACGAAGCGCACGGTCGTTCATGTCTAAAACTCTTTTAAATACAATCTTTGTGGGATCAATGCCGAGGGCATTTCCCTGGGTGATGTGGTTATCAATCATTGCACAAAGGAGGTTATTTGCCGCAGTGATTGCGTGGAAATCTCCCGTAAAGTGTAAGTTGATATCTTCCATCGGAACAACCTGCGCGTATCCGCCACCTGCCGCACCACCTTTTACGCCCATAACAGGACCGAGTGACGGCTCGCGAAGCGCGATGATTGCATTTTTGCCGATTTTCGCCATCGCCTGACCGAGTCCAACCGTTGTTGTGGTTTTGCCTTCGCCTGCGGGCGTAGGGTTAATCGCTGTCACTAAAACGAGTTTACCGTCTTTTTTCCCCTTCACCTTTTCCCAGACATCGCTTGACAGTTTTGCCTTATATTTTCCGTAAAGCTCTAAATCGTCTTCCGTTAAGCCGATTTGCTCTGCAATTTTGACAATGGGCTGCATTTTCGCCTGCTGTGCAATTTCAATATCCGTTAACATGGTTGTCCTCCTTAAATTATAATCAAACGGCATGCTGTTTGAGCACGCCGCTTAACTTTTCTTCTCTATTTCATTATACAGATATGAAAGGGCTCTGTCAAGTCCCCCTTTTTCATCAATTAAGCCAAATTTCACCGCATCATCGCCGGAAAGAATGGTGCCGACGTCATTTGCCATATCCTCCGTTGCCATCATCAGGTCCGTAAATTTTTCCGCAGTGACATGAGAGTTATCCGCAACAAACTGTGTGATGCGTTCCTGCATTCTGCGAAAATAGGTGAATGTCTGCGGCGCACCGATAACCGTTCCGCTCATACGAACGGGGTGTACCGTCATCGTAGCAGAACTCGCAATAAAGGAACGCTTTGTAGAAACGGCCAAAGGAACACCGATGGAATGCCCACCTCCAAGTACTACAGAAACCGTGGGTTTTGTCATGGAGGATACAAGTTCTGCGATCGCAAGTCCTGCCTCCACATCGCCGCCACAGGTGTTTAATAAAAGAATGAGCCCATCAACCTCTTCATCCTGTTCCACTTTTACCAAGAGCGGCAAAACATGTTCATATTTTGTGGCCTTTGAACTTGACGGGAGCACGTTATGTCCCTCAATTTCGCCGACTATGGTCAGACAGTGAATATTTCCTTTGGAATTTTTAATTTCCGCACTTCCATATTCTTTGATGATATCCGAAGTCTCCTGGTCCAAACTTTGTTCTTTCTCATTTTTTGACATAAAAATTTCCTCCAAACCCTTTTTTGTTAGTTTGGAGGAAATAAATCTTTTCTATACACCCATTTGGTCGAAAGTTTTTAAAATCCCTTCTGCGATGCCCTGCGCAATTTTGTTTTGATAACTTTCCGTAAACATCTTCACGCGCTCTGCATCATTGGAAATAAATCCAACTTCAATTAAGATAGACGGCATCTGGGAATACAGTAAAACAGTCAGATCTTCTGAAATTTTCACCCCTCTGTTTTTTGCGCCCGTTTTTGCAATAACCGCATTTTGTACGTTTTGTGCAAACGCTTTATCTGTGATGCCGCCAACTTCTATCGCCACTTCTTCACTTGCCCAAGTTTCTATGCCGTGTGCATCAGCGTTATTGTTCGTGGAATTTGTGTGAATACTGATAAAGAGAGCGGTTTCTTCCTGATTTGCAAGTTCCGGTCTTTCACGACGCACAACATTTGTATCTGTTGTTCTCGTCATCACAACGCGCACGCCGTTTTTCTCTAAAATATCGCGCACCTTGAGTGAAATTGCAAGGTTAATGTCTTCCTCTTCCCACGTTGCAATCAGTTTTCCGACCTGCGGAATTTCTTTTCCGTCTTCGCCTATGATTGGTTCAACTTTTTCACGTTCTTCAAAAATTGCTCCGGGGTCTCCTCCACCGTGGCCGGCATCAATGGTAATTGAGCGGGAGGGCTTAATGAAAATCGTCTGCTCAAACTTCGGTGTATCTCCCGTACTCGGTGTGTCAGGATTCGACGGGGTGGTCGGTGTTGTCGGGGTGGTTGTGCTGCTCACCTTTCCAATCGTTACTGTCATTACTTTGCCCGAGCGTGAAATGTTATATTTTTGTGCGGATTTTAAATCAAACACCACACGCAAAACGCCATCGTGCTGTCCGAAACGAACGCCGCTTACAAGGCTAGATGTCGGTGCAGAATTTGAAATCGAGGATCCCATTGTCACATTTCCGATATCTACTACCAAACGGTCAGGTTCGGAAAGCGTAAATGCTGCATGCTCGATGTCGCTTCCTGAGAAATTGAACGTCGCTGTAAATATACCGTTTTTTTCTGAACACTTATAGGAAGAAAGCGTTACCTGACCTACCGGTGTGGTCGGTGTTGTCGGCGTTGTTGGCGTCGTCGGATCGGCCGGATTTGCCGGTGTCGGTTTTTTTGTCGCGATGGTAACTGTATCGGTTTTTGAGTCAAATCCAACGGTATATCCCAGCGTTTCCCCAACAAAGCGCACCGGAATCATCGTTTTTTCGTTGATGATTTTCGGCACTATCGGCATCTTTCTTTTTTCGCTGTTTACATACGCCGTTTGGGAGTTAATATACATAATGATTCTTTTTGGGCCCAGATCAACCGTTACTTTTTGGTCTTTTCCGTCCCAGGAAACCGTTGCGCCCAAGTATTCAAACACATCTCGTGCGGGCACTACAGAGTAACCGTCAAATACAATTGGCGGAACGATACAATCAATTTTTTCTCCATCAATCGTGAGTTTAAATGTGTTTCCCGTGTATGTATGCCATGCGCCGTCATAATAAATATTCATTGCCGCCTGCGATACGACGCCGCCAAATAGAGTTATTGCTAAAACAAATCCTAAAAGCAGACTGATTAGTCGTTTCAAGAAAATCCCACCTTTCTTTTGCATCTATCCTATAGGAACGGATTTAATACCCGTGTCTTTTCATATAGTTTTCCAAAATAAGCGCCGCAGAAAGCGTGTCTACCACGCCTTT
>JAZRET010000170.1:0-4822 GCA_045660945.1 Congzhengia sp. | reverse complement strand
AGGAAGAAGGAAATATGCAAATCGGCTTTTCTGATTTGTCGGCGCAGGCGATTAAAGATGCGCTTATTGATTTAGACGTCACTACGCTTACACCTATTGAGGCGATGAACAAACTCTACGAACTTGTAAAACTTGCAAATGAGTCTTAAAAAACGTGCAAAACGGCCCCAAAAACCCCTGCCTAAAGGCGGGGTTTTTTGTTGTTGTCTTATAGGAAAAATCAAGAAAAGAACGTGTTTAAAAATGCTGAAAAATGTTGACATTTCGGGGAATTTTTTATATAATAAAATTAGTATATTATAAGATATAAAAGGTCTATTTGTATTTTGTTAGATTGGAGATTCAGTTTATGAGCAAACCAAAGGTTCAAGTGGTCATTCCTGTTTACAACGCGGCCAAATACTTAAGAAGATGCCTGGACAGTTTAATTGCACAGACCTATCCCTATTGGGAAGCAATCGTCATTGACGATGCATCAAAAGACGAAAGTGCAGAAATCGTAAAAGAATATATGGAGAAAGATACGCGCATTGTATTTTTTTCTTTGGAAAAAAATCAGGGCGTATCAAACGTTAGAAACTTTGCACTGGAAAAACTTTCGGGAAAATACACGGCGTTTTTAGACTCCGATGACTTCTGGGAAAAAGATATGCTTGATGTGATGGTATCGAAAGCGGAATCAGAAGACATCGATGTTGTGCAGTGCCGGTTTTTCTATGACTATCCCGGCGGAAAGCAAGTACTTCCAAAAGGCGCATTTGATAAAGATACGAAAATTACAAAAAGTCAAATCAAGAAAATTTATTATAAAATGGCAACGGGGATTAATATGAATCACGTTTGCATGAAACTGATTCGTACAGAACTCATAAATGACCTTCGATTTGATACTTCTTTAAAAACCGCAGAAGACTTGCAGTTTTGCGTAAAGTTATTTTCTGGCGTAGAATCTTATTGTTTTATCAACCGGGCATTTTACCATTATTGCAGAAACGAAGAATCGCTTACCGGAAAAGGTTTGAGTGGAAAAGAAAAACTAAAAGCAAACCGCAGTGTGACTTCTGATTTGCTCAGTGCAATCTCGAAAATTGGAATTGATACACCACTTTTAAAATTTTTGTGTTACTTTAGACCGTACACGATTGTTGTATCAAAGATTTTCCGAATGATAAAAGAAAAACTGTTTTCGAAAGAACAATAAAGAATTGGAGATAGTGTTATGAAAAAGAATTTAAAAGTACGCAATATGCGCAATGAGTACAGATACTCTTTTTTATGGGATATGCTCATGATATTTATGGTGTTGCTCGGAGGAGAACTCCTGCTTCCGCAGGCGGGCCCCATTGGTGCAAGAACGATGATTGTTCTTTATTTAATCGACGGTGGGCTGACGCTATTTTTCATGTACCTGATGGAAAAGTATGCAGTTACCATTTCGGGCGTATATGAAAAAACGGTGATTAGTATTCTTTCTAACATTTACACCCTGTTTATTATGGCGTTTATCAACCTCATCTTCTTCACATCGCTCGACAAACTCACCGCAGATGCTTTTTTGGCGTTAGGTAAAGTAATTGCAGTATTCTTTGTTGACGTTATTCTTGAAAAAATCAGAACCAATCCAAAATTCCGCAGCACGCCAAAACTTTTAATTATTGACGCATCTTCTAAAAATTTCAACCGTATGAAGAGAATCAAATACGGCGTTTTGAAAAACTACGAATCCTGGTACGAAAGTATCGAGGGAATGACGACAGAAGAAGTAAAAGCGTTTATCGACGAACAGTTCGTAAAATACGATGCGATTTGTGTCCTAGACGGGCTTTCAGAAGAACATTATTCACTTGCTGTGAAAAAGACAATGGAATTAAACACAGACCTTTTTGTTGTTCCAAAGCTCATCGATGTGGGTAAAACGAATGCGAAAATCGTTCGCTTTGATGACGTCCTCACGCTTTATATGCCTGAAAAGAATTTATCGAATATTGAAACGTTTTTAAAACGTGCGGTTGATATCGTTTTGAGTTTTGTTGGTCTTGTGATTGCAGCAATTCCGATGGCAGTTATTGCGATCTGTATTAAACTCACATCACCCGGACCTGTTTTCTACACGCAGACACGATACACAAAAAACAAAAAAGAATTCCAGATTTATAAATTCAGAACGATGGTTCCGGATGCAGAGAAGTTGAGCGGTCCGAAATTTGCAGAGAAAGACGATCCGAGAATCACGCCGATTGGAAAATTCCTGCGTGCGTGCCGATTAGATGAACTTCCGCAGATTTTAAATATTTTAAAAGGCGATATGAGCGTTGTAGGCCCGAGACCGGAAAGACCGGTGTTTGTAGAGCAGTTCGAGAAAGAAATTGAAAACTACAACTACAGATTTGAAGTAAAAGCGGGACTTACGAGTCTTTCTCATGTATACGGAAGATATTCGACTTACATACACGACAGAACCTATTATGATTTATTCTACATCACGCATTACTCTTTGTTCTTAGATTTTAAAATTATTTTCCTTACCAGCAAAACTCTGTTTTTAAAATCTGCAGCAGAGGGCGAGGACGACTTTAAAGAAAAAACAACAGCAAATACTGTAGGGGAGGCGAGTGCGGTTGAAAAGTAGTATTACTCACAGTAAGAAAACAATCAAAAGAGTTTTTTATAAAAGCAGAGCAACCAAGTTTAAAAAACTGATTGTTTTCATGCTCCTTTTAGGATTTGTTGCGTCGGCGGCGTATTTTGTAAAATATGCTTATTTGGAGTCCGCAGCAGCGCGTGCGCATATTGTTTTAAACTATCCTGAAATTGCTGCATCCAAATATCCTGACGGTAGTAGATTTACATACTATGACTTTGTTTGTGATGAAAACCTGGAAGAGGCGCTTCATATTATGCAGGAAAGGGGAAAATATCTGCATTTTACCGTAGATGATTTAAGAGACTGTTTCTTTATTTACAGTTATCTTGATGGGTCAGCGGTATCTTCGGTGTCTACCGCAAGAAGCGAGGGAAATGATTTTAGTTACGTTGCGAATGAATATAAAATCACGTTTATTCAGCCGCATGAATATAAAAATCCCAATCTCTTCAAAAAGTTTTTCGGCAAGGATTACACAGAAGAGTTTTTAGAGGTTCTTGTTTCGGTGAATGAAACGAAAATTGCCAAAGAACTTGGCGGTATCAACGGGTTTAAACTGCTTACGGCGCTCCCCTCAAACGCAGATTATGATTACAGTGAAACGGTGAGCGTATATGAAACGAAGATCAATAACATCATTGCACACTTAAAACAACTGGAAAAGAAGCAACCCGGATTTGTTTCTGAAAAATACGATCTGACATTGAGTGATTTAAGAGGTAAATATCAATTCCTGATCAGCAACAGCCTTGACAGTATCAATAATTTTGTGGAGTCTTCCGGTATTTCAAAAGATATCAGCCAGGCATCCAATAAAACAAATGTCAACATAGAAGAAAATACGTTAAAGTATAATAAGGCACATTCAACGGTGGAAACCAATGATTTTGTCATGAAGAATTACGATCAGACCTTCACGGAAAACTTGATTAACGTTATCCAGAATGAAGCATACGGATTATATCAGGCACGTCCAAAAACAGCGTTTGATACCGTATCCCGCCAGAAACATGAAGCAAATGAGAGCGTTTCGGAATACGGTTCTAAAATCAGCATTTTCCAAAAAGAACTTGGCATTTATCAAAATGTCATTACAACACCGGCAGAACATGCGCGACTTCTTGCAAAATGTGATAGTCTGATTGAAGCTTTCAAAAATGATTATCTTTCACTTACAACGGTTTCCAATAAAGTGGTGGAAGAATACTATCATAGCGTGAATGAGGGATATCTTACTGCAAAAATCACATCAAAAGGCCTGCTTAGCAAAAACCTGATTGTAAGGATGGGAATTTCCTTCTGTTTAGGCATGGCGCTTGCTTTTGTGCTTACTGTTATTGCACTTTCTTTTGGTGACAGAGTGAAGGTAAATAAGAGAAAGAAACTCATCTCGTCTATCAAGAATACAAATCATACGGAAGGAGAGTAACGAAAATGGGACTTTTGAATCTGACTGAAATCGTACATATTCTAAAAAAACATATCCTGCAAATCGTTGCGCTCTCCTTAGTAGTTGGTGTGCTTAGTGTTTTTTTTGTGAACAGCATGCAGACATATACTTGCACATTGGGGTTTAAGTATAACAACGAAGAAGCGCTAGAGGGGCTTGCACCGGATGGAGTAAGCAAACTCGACCCTTACGAAATTCAAAATCCCGTTGTCATCAAAGCGGCGCTTGAAAATATGGGTGAGAAAGAAGATAAGACGCTGAATGTAAAAGGGATCAGACAGAATATTTCGATTAACAAAGTTGTGACGGAACTGGATAAAGAAGTTTCGGAATCTGCGGCATTACTTGGAGAAAAATATGATGTTGCTGCGACTGAGTACGAAATGAAATTCACGTATGATGCATCGTTAGGCGATGAATTTGGTCCAAAGATGTTTAGCAATATCATCAAAGAGTACGATGAATTTCTGCTTTCAAAATATTATCATAAAAAGACGATAGAGGATTTTGCAAAAATCGTAAAAGACTCTGATGCTGATTACATTGTAATTGCCGAGGCGATGAGCACGAGTTTAGATGAAATCATTGCATCCCTCGATGAACTTTCCGGATATTACCCGGACTATCGTTCTCTTACAACTGGATATACTTTTGCCGACCTTTCTGAATTGTATCAGAATTTAAGAGAGATTCAATATGCAAAGTATTACGGTAACGTGCGTGCCGGA
>JAZRET010000169.1:0-7710 GCA_045660945.1 Congzhengia sp. | reverse complement strand
GAATGTCCTGTTCCATGCGTGTTGATATGCACAACCGCTTCCTCAATATCCTTAACAATTTTTACAGAAATAATAAAATCATTATATTCGTTATAAAAATCTTCATCACTTGCCAAAACCGCATCTTTCACAATCTCGCACGTCTTTTCACAACCGCGGATTTCGACGTTTTCACGAATGAGGGCCTCTGCCGCAATCGGAAGAACTTCTTCTGCAATTTCTTCATCTATCAAAAGCGATTCGGCCGCATTACAAACAGACGGACGACTCACCTTCGCATTTACTAAAATATCAATCGCTTTTTTCACATCTGCATCTTTTTCAATGTAGATATGGCAATTTCCTGTTCCCGTTTCGATAACCGGAACTGTAGCGTTATTTACAACAGCAGAAATGAGACCTGCGCCGCCGCGCGGAATTAAAACGTCAATATAGTCATTCATCTGCATCATTTCTTTTGCAACTTCTCTTGAAGTATCTTCAACGAGTGAAACGCTGTTTTCAGGAAATCCTACGCGCTTTAGCGCATCGTTCATAACAGAAACGAGCACTTTGTTTGAAAAAATCGCCTCACTTCCGCCGCGCAATATGCAGGCATTGGAAGTTTTTAAGCACAAAGCCGCTGCATCCACCGTTACATTCGGGCGCGCTTCATAGATAATACCGATAACCCCAAGCGGCACACGTTTTTTTCCTATTAAAAGTCCGTTCGGTCTTTTCACCATCCCAGTAACTTCGCCCACCGGGTCCGGTAAACTCTCCACTTGTCTTACACCTTCCGCCATGGAAAGAATACGCTCTTTTGTAAGTTTTAATCTATCAGCAAACGATGCTTTTGCCGGATTTTTAAGTAAAAGTGCAAGGTCTTTTTCGTTCTCTTTTAAAATCAAATCAATATTTTGTTCCAGCACATCTGCTATTTCAAGTAAGGCCCGCGATTTTAAGCCGCTATCACTTTTCATCAGTTCATAACTTGCCTTTTTTGCATCTGCACCAAGTTTTTTTAAATCAAACATACTTTTTCTCCGTTTTACTTTTTTGCAACAAATCTTGTACCGACGGGAATCCCTTCAATGATATCATATATCACTTCCGGTCTTTCGCCGTTTGTAATTATCATATCTACTCCGGCGTTCATCGCTTTTTTCGCCGCGATGAGTTTTGTAATCATACCGCCTGTTCCACGGTTTGAACCGGAATCTCCTGCAATTTCCATAAGTTCATCTGTAACTTCCGTTACTTCCGGAATGAAAACAGCATCATGATGTACGGACGGATTTTTGTCGTATAAACCGTCTATATCCGATAAAATGATTAACGTATCCGCGTCGATAAGTTCGGCTACTACTGCGGATAAAGTATCATTATCACCAAATTCAATTTCTGCCGTTGAAATAACGTCGTTTTCGTTTACAATCGGAACAACATCCCAACTGGATAACATCTCGAATGCGTTGTGCGCATTGGTACGACGTGTGTCGTCTTCTAATACTTCTTTCGTAATTAAAATCTGTGCCACCTGACAGCCGTACTCTGCAAAAAATTTTCCGTACATACTCATAAGCTCACTCTGACCAACTGCAGATGCTGCCTGTTTTCCCTGAACTGTTTCCGGTTTTTTGGAAAAGCCGAGTTTGCTCATTCCAACACCTACAGCACCGCTTGATACCAACACAACTTCACAGCCGCTATGCTTCAAATCGCAGATCACACGCGATAAATGCTCAATTCTTCTGATATTGATTTTTCCTGTATCGTAAGTTAAAGTTGAAGTACCAACCTTAATGACTACTTTCCGCTTCTCTTTCTTCATATTTTTCCTCCGGGATTACTGCTCGTTTTTGTGTACCTCAATTGCCGTTATGCGCGGTGTTGTCTGAACGGTAGTAGTTTTCACTTCCATCTCTCCACCGATAATTAATTTAATGTTAGAATCTGTGAAATATCCTTCTTCTTTCTTCTTTCCGTTTGTTTCTACGTACATTGTAACATCATATCGCTCCGGCACTTCTGCTTCATATACTTTTCCTTTCGTTGTCACAACCATACGCTTAGAAGGTACGCATTCAACGCGCGCAACTTTTCCTAAAAGTCTGTCGTTTGAAACAACAAAAACATTGTCTCCGACAACAATTGCATCTTTTGTAAAACTTCTTACACCTTTTACTTCAAACGCAATCTCTAACTTGTCTGCCTGTTTCGACGAGGAAATCAGCATATTTCCGCTTTGTGATAAGACTTTTTCCTTGTCAAGTATAGACTTTGTGGAAAATACGCCAATAACACCAACGACAATCACTAATAAAACAAATAAATCTATGATACTGATTTTACCAAATAATTTTCCTTTTTTATCAAGAATCATTTGTTTTCACCATCCTTTGCTGCATTCTTTTGCGCATCAAGACCTTCATAGTCCATATCAATTACGTAACCGCTTACTTTTGTATTACCAACAATACAATCAGCATATTTGCCAACTTTCAATGAGAATGTATCCAGCATAATGTCCGATTCACTGATGGTAGCCTCTGCCTCTACTTCCAAGGTAAGGTCAATTCGGTCAGGATAATCTTTCATTTCGATTGTTTCTTTATCGTGATCTTCTACCAATACACGTGCAGGTGTCTTTTTGAACGCGACTACTTTTCCGAGGACGGATTTTGTTTGACCGTCAACAACAATCTGACCTTCTTTGATGTCTGAAATCATTTCTTCTTCAAGCCCCAAAGACTCCAGTGAGAAGTAGACGGTATCTTTTCTCTGTTTACTTTCCTTCCCTCCGAAAAGATACATTGCGCCAAAAACAATTACAGCGATTACAATTAAAATCGTCAATAAATCAATGATATTAATCCCCTTTTTTTGTTTTTTATTTGTTTCCATTGGTAACCTCCTCATAGAACCTTTCAAGATTTTGAATCATTATTTCAGCCGTATAGTCCTTTTGATAAATCAATTTTGCATTCTTTGCATTTTCCTCGTAACATGCGCGGTCTTCAGAAAACTTTATAAAGGCTTCTTTCATTGCCTGACTGTTTTTGTATTCTGTAAGCCAACCGTTTACACCATTTGTAATGAGCTGTCCGTTTCCGCCCACATCTGTCGCAATCGTCGGTTTTCCCAAACTCATTGCCTCGAGGATTGCAAGACTCATTGCCTCAGATTCAGATGCCAAAACATTTACATCTGTGATATTTAAAAGTTCTGTTGTGTCCTTTACATATCCGGTAAATATAATTTCAGGTGTATCTTTTGCTTGCCTTAAGAGTTCTTCTTTTAAACTTCCGTCGCCGACAATGAAAAACTTCCCTTTATGCCCTTCTTTTAAAAACTGTTTTGCAGCTTCAATAAAATACTTGTGTCCTTTGACCGGTTCGAGTCTTGCAAAAATTCCAAAGACCGTTTCATCTCCGATGCCGTATTTTTCCCGCAAGGCTTTCTTTGCTTCTGGGGATAATTCCTTTACAGCTTCAACGCCATTTGAAATTTCCCTGATTTTTTGCTCCTCAATACCACCATCACGCAAATTTTGTTTGACTGCGCCGGAGACCGCAATATAGTAATCACACAACAAGTTATTCAGATAACGTTTCACGGTAGAGATTGGAAATCTTCCGATTCCTTCTATACAGTGTCTTGTTGCAACCACGGTTTTCACGTTTGCTTTTTTTGCCGCAATCCGCGCAGAAAGCGATGCGTGCGTGTGCACAATATCCGGCTTTTCTTTTAAAAAGAGTTCATATAAATACTTGACGCACCGCTTATCGTAAGATTTATCTGCCATAAACGGAACTTCCAAAATGCGGATGTCTGCAAACATTCCAAGGAGTGGTCTTAATTTGCTATTTTCCGGGATCAAAACTGTTACGGTATAGTTTCGTCTGTCAAAATGACGAATATAGTTTAACAAATATCTTCCTGCACCGCCGACATTTGTGTCTGAAAGTACCTGATATACATAAATCATTTTAAAGACACACTCCCTTCATCCGGCGTTTCTGTTTTATGCGGCACAAGATTTACGCCGCTGACACCAAACGCCAAAACAATCCAAAAGAGCATCAAAATTTTATAATTGTACCAAACATAATCAGTCAAGCCCTGGAACAAAAATCCGATAAGGCCTGCGCTGATTGCGATAACAAGTTTTGCAACTTCACTTTCTTTTTTAAAAGACATCACAGAAAAGGAAAACGTCTGTTTGATAAATCCTATGATCATTGCAAAGAGCGAAACAATTCCTAAAACGCCGCATTCCACCCAAATCTGCAGATACAGATTATGTGAATGAAGCGCAAAATCTGCGCCCGCCTGAGAATATAGCGGATAAATACTTTTAAATGCTTCCGAGCCAATTCCAATACCCGAAACCCAGAAATCTTTTATAATGTTAACAGACGCACTCCAAATGGATACACGATATGCAGTTGAAGTGTCTGCCGTGTTTCCGATACTGAGTAATCGTTGAAGAATCGCAGTGTTTCCGGTAGCAACCAGAAGCGCCGGTAG
Source organism: Congzhengia sp. (assembly GCA_045660945.1). Lineage (GTDB taxonomy): Bacteria > Bacillota > Clostridia > UBA1381 > UBA9506 > Congzhengia. Next base: position 3,198 of record JAZRET010000169.1, on the reverse strand, counting down.
TAAGCATAGCGCGAGCACGCCAAAAAACGCCCAGCGTTTGTCAATAGACAAAAGCAAAATCGCACACGCTAGGAATAGACCGAGCCAAGCACCACGCGACCAGGTAAATATCATACACGCCGCCATGCAGAGAAAAAACACGCCAAAAACAGCCTTGTGCTCCACTCGGTTTTTGTCCCATAAAACGCTAATTACCATCGGGATGGTTAAAACCAAAAACTCTCCCAATACGTTCGGGTTATCAAAAACGGAATATACGCGCACGCTGATATCCTCAAACATTTCTTCATCTACCCAAGATGCCGTTGATTCAACACCGGTAAAATTCTGCAAAACGCCGTATGCACCTATCAAAAACGCCATACCTAAAAAGAGTTTTACCATGGAAAGCCACTGTCTTTTTGTACGGATTGTGTTGATTACCACAAAGTAAAAAAGGATAAAGGAAATGTGCACTGCAACTTGTCTTACGCTTGCAGAAACTGCAAAAGAATTGATGCAGCCCCAAATGAGCGCAAGCACAAAAAATATTACAAAACCGTTGACGGGATTTTTTGCAAATTTAAAGTTTCTATTTGAAATAACGTGCACACAGAAAATGCCTGCACAAAGAAAACTCATGAAAACAAGCAGCATCGTTGGCAAGACCGGTGCAAAAACGACGGTTAAAAAGACACCGAGCGATAAGTATTTCAGTAAAAACAAAGCACCAATGATACCGCCAACAACAAAAGCAAAAAGTTTAAGATCCAGCGCGATATTCAAAAAGGATATAATGATACCAAAAAGCACTGCGGTAAACACGCCTTTTTTGCCACAAGCAACACGGTCTTTTTCGCATTGCTCTGATTCAAAAAACAGTCCGGCTGCCGCATTCCACAAAAAGCTTCCGGAAAACAACTCTCTGATGCTGCGGTTAATGAAAATAAGAATCAAACCAAAAATTCCCGGAAGTAAGGTCCAAACATTTCCAAACGCAAGCAGGATAAACGAAAACGACAATATCATAATGCCGTAAAAACGGACGCTTATATCTGCCCAACTGTTTACGCCTGTTACGACTGCACTTTTACTTAAAACAGTGGCAATCGGACCAGAAAGTTTCTCCTGCAAAAATAAAAGGAACTTTTCAGGCAGCCCAAGAAGTTTGCCGAATAGACTATGTTTAAAAACGCCTTTTATGTTCTTACTGTCACAAAAAAAGCGACCGAGAAAACTTCGCTGAAACGAGCGGTAAAGCGCCGCACAGAAACGCATGTAGAGTTTTCCACACAAACTTTCATCAAACCAGGCGATAAAGCGCGAAAAAACCGATACGAAAAAAGAAACCACTTTACTTTCCATTTATCTCGTTCCTTCCTTTCTTCAGAAGTGTCATTACTGTTTTAAACTCTTCCGTACGCAAAAGTGCAGCACAGATCAGGTACAATATCCCACCCGCCAACGCAGGGATGAGAAGAATGAAAAATCGTCCCATGAAATTGTCGCCAAAGACAAGGACATTTTTAAGCAAAACAATCGACGCACACATCACTGCACCACTTATCAAAATCTTAAGGAGATTTCCAAAAAATACACGGTTAAAAATCGGATATTTGCGATTTAGAATAACCGCAAGTGTAACCGCAATAAAGTTTGCCGCGACAGACGCCGCCATTGGAAGACCGGAAATTCCAAGCTTTAATCCACGTACCAACAGAAAACTCAACACGACATTTAAAAAAATACCTGCAACAGAAATGCGCATTGGAGTTTTTCCGTTTTGCTCTGCATAAAATGCTTTGTTCAGCATTTCCTGAAGACCGTATCCAAGCATTCCGAAAGAATACCAGAAAAGTGCGGTTGCGGTAAGGCTCGTCTGATGCGGACCAAACGCACCGCGTTCATATACAAATCGAATAATCTCTGTGTGTTCTGTGATAAAAACCAACATAATCGGCAACAGTACAAACAAAACAATACTGATTGAAGACTGCATAAGTTTACTAAATTCGTCCTTTTTATTTCCATCCGCAGCAAGACGTGAAATCGAAGGGAAAATCAAATTGGAAACTGCATAAGTCAAAACGCCGACAAAAATGATATAGAGTTTATTTGCATAATCGAGGGCAGAAACAGCTTGTCCCTCCTCAATAAAGGATGCTAAAAACATATTTACCATTGTGTTAATCGGCTGCACCCACGAACTCACCAGAATCGGAAGTGCTAAAAACAGCGCTTTCTTTAGGCCCGGGTTTTTGAAGTTGATTTTAAACCGATATTGATACTTATTCCGAACAAGTGACGGAATCAAAACAAACAGTTGAAAACTCCACGCAATAAGCATCGCAAAAGATACACCATAAATACCAAACCGGTTACCGAAAATCAAAAGATAGCCGACCATAATGCCGTTTGATGCAAGACTAATTGCCGCAGGCGCATTAAAGGAACCATAAGATTGAAGCACTCCTGTTAATGAATATGCCAAAGCTGTAAATACCATAGAAGGAAACATCACAGAAACCAATCCTGCGGAAAGTATTTTGACCGGCTCTTTTAAACCACTGCCTAAAAGGTTTACAATCGGACTTCTGAAAAGAATACCCAAAGCACAAAGCACAGTTGTGATTAAGAAAATGATGTTTAAAAAACTATTGGAAAACTCTTGTGCTTCTTCTCTTTTTCCTTTTTGTAAAAATTCATTGAATACCGGAATAAATGATGAAGATATCGCACTTCCCAAGGCGATGTCAAAAAACAAAAGCGGAATTCGAGACGCCGTCATATAGGCAACAGCGTCAGCGCTTGTTCCATATAAAGCCGCAAACAAAACATCACGGTACATTCCCATGAATTTTGCAAGAAGCGTTGCAATAATCATAAATCCGGCAGTTTTTACTGTCTTTTTTGCGCCTTCCATACACAATAATTCCTTATCTAACATATTTTATCTAATTTATTATATACGATTTCAATATAAATGTCAACGGAATAACAACATTTATATATGTTATTTTCCCTTATACAGCAGAATTTTTACGCATTTTTACAGAAAAAAACAATTCATATCAAATATTTTTAAAAAAAGACTTGCTTTTTTAGAATATATGTGGTATAGTATTAGAGCAAAAATACGCACACGCAACGATTTTTCGGGCGGTGCCTTTTTTAAGGTTCCCGGAAAATAGGACTTGTGTGGAGGATTGCAAATAAAAC
>JAZRET010000168.1:0-2754 GCA_045660945.1 Congzhengia sp. | reverse complement strand
CGGTCAATCTATACTATACACAGAAAGTGCGCGGATTTCAACAGGAAAAAATAAAATATTCCAAAAATAGGGTTCATCGACGGTTTGTGCCAGAACTGAGCAGAAAATAGAAGAAAATTGAAAGACGAAGTTGAAAAAGACCAACATTGTACCTATAGTTTAATAGCCAAAAAAACAATAGGAGAAATACAATGTCGGTCAACTTATACTATACACAACGAATCCGTGGATTTCAACAAGAGAAGATAAAATATTTTCAAAAAAGCGTAAAAATCATCTTGAAGCGCACAAAACATCAATGTCCCCGCTGCGGCTCTGAAAGCGTTACTGTCGTCCCATTCCGAGTCCGTCAAATACGTGGTGAATCTCTGGGATATTGCCGGCATGTAATATTGGAATTTACAATACATCGTGTTTATTGTCATGAATGTCATCACCGTGAATTGGAACATATTCATTTTCTATCTCATCCGAAATCCAGACTGACAAAATCGTTGGAACGCACGATATTAGAACTTCGTCAACATATGAGCATTAAAGCACTTGCTGATTTCTACGATTTGCGTTGGCATACGATAAAAGAATTGGAAAAGAAACATTTGCAAAAGAAATATTACCGTATTCAAACAGCACATATCAAGGCGATCGGGATTGATGAAATACATATTGGAAAGGGAATGCAGAATAAACAATATTTAACAATAGTCCGAGATTTACAATCGGGAGCTGTTATTCATGTTGGAGAAGGAAAAGGTATTGCAGCGTTGTCAGGCGCATTAAAAAAGTTAAAGAAAAGTAAACTGAAAATAGTAACAATGGATATGGCAAACTCTTACTATTCATGGATATCTGAAAACTTTCCTAAAGCGCATATCGTATTTGATCATTTTCATGTCATCAAATTGATGAATGATAAATTAGATGCCGTACGGCGAAGACTTACCGCAAAAATGGATGATTATCAACGTAAACAAATAAAAGGATTGCGTTTTATTTTTCTTATGAATAAAGAAAATTTACCGGAAGATGGCAAAGTAATATTAAATAATATGAGGGAGAAATTTCAAAGTTTGATTGATGCTTATATGTTGAAGGAAGCGTTGCGCAGTATTTACAGAACGGCAACGGATTCCTGGCATGCACGCTTTGCATTTTTGCGTTGGTGTAAAGCTGCAGAAAAGTCTGACATTTCGGAAATGAAAACAATGGCAAGAACAATTCGCGATAAGTTGGAAGGTATTGTTTCCTTCTGGACGTTCCGCCATATCAGCAATGCTCAAATGGAAGGCTTCAATAATAAAATCCGATGGCTGATAAAACAAGCATATGGTTTCAGAGATCGGGAGTACTTCAAATTAAAAATCTATCAATTACCGGAAATTTCAAGTACAAAGGAGATTTAGTTTTATGGAACAAACCGTCGAAGAGGCAGAAAGGTTCTTCGACGGTTTGTGCCAAAACACGCAGGAAAATAGAAAAAAGAGAAAGACGGAATTGAAAAAGACCGGAATTGCACCTATTGTTTAATAGCCCAAAAAACAGTAGGAGGTATGCAATGCCGGTCAATTTATACTATACACAGAAAGTGCGCGGATTTCAACAGGAAAAAATAAAATATTCCAAAAATAGTGCAACAATTTATTTAAGACGCACCAAACATCAATGTCCATTCTGTGGTTCCGCCTCAATAACAGTGGAACCCTTTCGAGTCCGCCAGGTTCGCGGAGAACCCCTTGGTAGTTGTCGCAAGATTGTATTGGAATTTACAATACATCGACTGTATTGTCATCATTGTCATCATCGTGCTTTAGAACATATACCATTTTTATCCCATCCTAAATCCCGACTGACAAAAGCGTTGGAACGAACGATTTTGGAACTTCGTCAGCACATCAGTATCAAAGCCCTTGCCGACTTCTACGGATTACGATGGCATACGATAAAAGAATTGGAAAAGAAACATCTACAAAAGAAATATTCCCGTATCCAGACATCACACATAAAGGCAATCGGGATTGATGAAATACATATAGGAAAGGGAATGCAGAATAAACAATATTTAACAATTGTAAGAGATTTGCAATCCGGCGCAGTGATTTATGTTGGTGAAGGAAAAGGTATCGCTGCGTTATCTGGAGCTTTGAAGAAGTTGAAGAGAAGTAAATTGAAAATTGTAACGATGGATATGGCAAATTCTTACTACTCATGGATATCCGAAAACTTTCCAAATGCTCATATTGTATTTGATCACTTTCATGTAATCAAATTAATGAATGATAAACTGGATTCCGTTCGTCGAAGGCTTACTGCAAGAATGGATGATTATCAACGTAAACAAATAAAAGGATTACGTTTTCTATTTCTCATGAATAAAGAAGATTTACCCGAGGATGGCAAGGTAATCCTGAACAATATGCGGGAGAAATTTCAAAATCTGATAGATGCTTATCTGTTAAAAGAAGCATTACGCAGTATTTACAGAACAGCCCATGATTCTTTTCATGCACGTCTCGCTTTTTTGCGTTGGTGTAAAGCAGCAGAACGTTCCGAAATTTCAGAAATGAAAACAATGGCTCGAACGATTCGTGACAAACTGGACGGCATACTTTCATTTTGGACATTTCGACATATCAGCAATGCGCAAATGGAAGGCTCCAATAATAAAATCCGATGGCTGATAAAACAAGCATATGGTTTCAGAGATCGGGAGTACTTCAAATTAAAAATCTATCAATTACCGGAAATTTCAAGTAC
>JAZRET010000167.1:0-4365 GCA_045660945.1 Congzhengia sp. | reverse complement strand
TAATAAATTCCTCCATTATGTAATTTTAAATAAAAATAATTTCTCTATGTATTTAATATAACATATTTAGCCAAACAAATCAATGATTTTTGTTAATTTTACAAAAAGTGTCTAAAACAGACAAAAAACAAAGTAGTTCCTTTTCCCTGGAACTACTCCGCTCTTTTTTCTTTATTTGCTTTTCTTTAAATGCGCTTTTAAAACCAAATTGATGTATTGCGAAAGGGACCGGTCATTGTCTTCTGCTAATTTTTTAATTTTTTCCAAGATATCCTCATCTACGGTTATACTTATTTTCTGCTTTAGCGGTCGCATCCTATCACCTCTTGAAAATATTATATGTTAAAATGCGATTTTATATTGACATTTCGTACAAAGTAGTATAAAGTAGTATATCGGAGGTGAACCCAATGGCAGAATATTGTTTAGAATGTTACAAAAAATTTGTTGATAATACAGATGTAGATAGCACCACTGCATTTTTTGAAATTGACTTGTGCGAAGGTTGTGGAGAAATCAAGGCTTGCGTAATTGGCGTGAAAAAAAGGTCCCTTTGGAAAATTTTAAAAAGTAAAATGGAAAAACGTGTGAAAAGCAGAAAAAACGACAGTTAAATCAAAACTGTCGTTTTTTCTGTCTTAATCTTTTTAACGTAAAGTTCTTCTATTGACAATTTCGCAAAATTATAGTATGATTATTCATACTAATCATACAAAGGAGATGCAGATATGAATATACACGAAGGAAAATACGCATGGATGGTCAAAATCGGTGAAAAGGGACAGTTTGTGATCCCGAAAGAAGCAAGAGATTTATTTGATTTACAACCCGGTGATGAAATTTTGGTCCTCGGCGATAAAGAAAGAGGAATCGCCATTCTTCCAAAAGCAAAGCAACAAGATTATATCAAGCAAATTTTCAACGACATAGAAGAATGAAATCAGGTGAAACCATATGAGTAAAATTGTTTTCTTTTGTATTCCAGCACACGGGCACACGAACCCCACTTTGGGCGTTGTAAAAGAACTCGTTTCTCGCGGACACGAGGTGTTTTATTATTCCTATAACTGTATGCGTGAAAAAATTGAGTCGGCAGGCGCAGTATTTTTCTCCTGCGACGATTATGATAAAGAACAAAATCTAAATGCAAAAGACTCTGCGCGTGTAGGAAAAGACCTTGCGTTTTCCACGAAGATATTGGTCGATACCACACTCGCTCTTGATGACAAGGTTTGTGAAGAGATGGAACATCTAAAACCGGATTGCATCGTGGCAGACTCCATGGCACTTTGGGGAAAAGCGGTTGCAATGAAGCTTGAAATCCCCTTTGTTTCTTCCACAACAACCTTTGCATTTAATCAGTATTCAGCGAAGATTCTGGAACAAGGGTTTGGCGACTTATTTAAGATGCTTCTTTCCATGCCTAAAACTTCTAAACAAGTGAAACGTCTACGGGATAAAGGGTATCCTGTCAAAAGTATCCTTGATATTATTGGTAACGATGACAGCATCCACACGATTGTGTATACTTCTCCTGAATTTCAGCCATCTTCTGAAACCTTTTCTGAAAAGTTCGCATTTGTCGGTCCTTCCATTCGAAATGCCAGCGAGCAAATAGAAAAAACAAGAGAAAAACTGATTTATATATCTATGGGAACGGTCAATAACGATATGTTGCCTTTTTATAAATCCTGCATTTCTGCTTTTAAAAACACCGATTATCAGGTGATAATGTCCGTTGGAAATCTCGTGTCTTTAGAGGATTTTGGTAAACTTCCTAAAAATGTATCTGTCTTTTCACATGTTGACCAAATCGCTGTTTTGGAAAAAGCTGATGTGTTTGTGTCGCACTGTGGAATGAACAGCGTTAGCGAAAGTGTATATTTTGAAGTTCCGCTTGTGATGCTTCCCCAAACCACAGAACAAAAAGGTGTTGCCGCGCGTGTTTTAGAACTTGGTGCAGGAATAAAACCCGAAAAATTAGATGGATTTTCTGTTTTAAACGCAGTAAATGAAATATTAGAAAACAGCACCTATAAACAAAACGCCAAAAAAATTTCCAAAGGATTTAGAAACTGCTCCGGTGCAAAAGGCGCGGCAGACAAAATTATAGAGGTTTGCAAGCAGGGACTATAAATCGAATCCCCTCCAAAATAAAAAAATAGAAGCATCAAAAGATGCTTCTATTTTTTTGGCGGAGAGGGAGGGATGAAGCCTTGCCAGCAAGTCTTCCCTGCTTAGCGACCGTGCGAAAAATCGCACAGTACCCGCCTGCGCAACACGTTCGCTAAAAACTTGCCACCGGCAACTTTTTTAAACGCTCCGTGCCCTCTCAGGGTTCGAATCCCCTCCAAAATAAAAAAATAGAAGCATCAAAAGATGCTTCTATTTTTTTGGCGGAGAGGGAGGGATTCGAACCCTCGAACGGGTATTAGCCGTTACACGATTTCCAATCGTGCGCCTTAGGCCAGCTCAGCCACCTCTCCATCTGTTTTCAACTCAACATACGTTATTATAGCAGACCTTTTCCAATATGTCAAGAAATTTTTCAAACTTTCTTGAAAATTTGTTCTCTTTGACGAATAAAATCTTTTCCTTCTCTATTGACAGTTTCTTTCTTCTATGATATGATTAAGACAAAGCAAAGAATCTGTGTAACTGACGGATCGGTGGAGTTTACCACAAGGAGCACAGATTGCATTTTAAGTCGACCGTCTGGGCAGATTCACTTTGTGTGAGTCTGCTTTTTTATTTAAATTTTTCTAACAAAATCTTTGAAACGAACGATAGAAACTAAGGAGGAATGAACATGAATGCTTGGATTGGCTTTCACCCCGGAAAATGGCAGGACGAAATCAATGTCCGCGATTTTATTCAGACAAACTACACACCTTACGAAGGTGATTCTGCATTTTTAGCAGGTCCGACAGACCGTACAAAGAAAGTTTTTGCAAAACTTGAAGCGCTTTTAGCGGAAGAACGCGCAAAAGGCGGTGTTTTGGATATTGATACCGAAACAGTTACCTCTCTTGACTCGTTCCCGGCAGGCTACCTGGACAAAGAAAACGAAATTATCGTTGGTCTGCAGACAGACGCACCTTTAAAACGTGCCGTAAATCCCTTTGGTGGTATCAGAATGTCCCGTGAGGCTTGCAAAAGCTACGGATATGAACTTTCTGACAAAGTGGAAGATGAATTTAAATACCGTACAACACATAATGACGGTGTATTCCGTGTATATACCGACGAAATGCGCGCTGTCAGAAAAACCGGTCTTATTACCGGTCTTCCGGATGCATATGGCAGAGGCCGTATCATTGGTGACTACCGCCGTGTTGCACTTTACGGTGTAGACCACTTGATTGCAGAAAAAGAAAATGACAATAAGAAACTTGCCAAAAAACTGATGGACGAAGAAAATATCAAACTGCGCGAAGAAATGTTCCGCCAAATTGACTTTTTAAAACGTTTAAAAACTATGGCGGAGTTCTATGGTTTTGATATCAGCAAGCCTGCAACCAACGCAAAAGAAGCAGTTCAGTGGCTTTACTTTGGTTATCTTGGCGCAATCAAAGAACAAAACGGCGCAGCAATGTCTTTAGGCAGAACCGCAACATTTTTAGATATCTACATCGAACGTGACCTCAAAAACGGCACCTTAACAGAATCCGGTGCGCAGGAAATCATGGATGATTTCGTAATGAAATTGCGTATGGCTAGACATCTTCGTACACCGGCGTATAACGAACTTTTCGGTGGTGATCCTATGTGGATCACAGAAGCTTTAGGCGGTATGGGAGAAGACGGAAGAACTTTAGTTACCAAAAACACCTTCCGTATGCTCAACACTTTATACACCTTAAGCCCGGCGCCCGAACCGAACCTCACGGTTTTGTGGTCCAATAGCCAGCCAAAAGGTTTTGCAGACTTCGTAGCAAAAGTTTCGATTGACACCAATTCCATTCAGTATGAAAATGACGATGTGATGCGCCCGATTTATGGGGACGATTATGCAATCGCGTGCTGCGTATCTGCAATGAAAGTTGGAAAACAGATGCAGTTCTTTGGTGCAAGATGTAATCTTCCGAAACTGTTGCTTCTCAGCTTATACGGCGGTGTTGCCCCGGTTTCTGAAATTACAATGGGACCGAAAGAAGCCGTTTACCCCGATGAATATTTAGATTACGATAAAGTAATGAGACGTTTTGCGCGCTATCGCGAATGGCTCTGCGAACTTTATGTAAATACGATGAACGTCATCCACATGATGCACGATAAATATGCGTATGAAAAACTGCAGATGGCGCTCCACGATACACAAGTTGGTCGCTTTATGGCATTTGGTGTTGCAGGTCTTTCCGTTTT
>JAZRET010000166.1:0-14173 GCA_045660945.1 Congzhengia sp. | reverse complement strand
AATTTTTTGATATTTACCGAAAGGAAGATGGATATGAAATTTGAATCCAAATGTCTGCACGCAGGATATTCTCCGAAAAACACAGAACCCCGCGTGGTTCCGATTGTGCAGAGCACAACGTATGTTTACGACTCAACAGAGGAAGTTGCTTCCGTTTTTGACGAACCGACAAAATCCTTAATCTACTCAAGATTTGCAAATCCCACTGTTATGGCAGTGGAAAATAAGATTGCAGAACTAGAAGGCGGCGTTGGCGCGATGTGCACCAGTTCCGGTCAGGCGGCAACACTTCTTTCCATTTTAAACATCTGTCAGGCAGGAGACAGTTTCATCAGTACCACCGAAATCTACGGAGGCACGGTAAATCTCTTCTCCTACACCTTTAAAAAACTCGGCATCGAATGTATCTTTATCGACAAAAATGCAAGCGACGAGGAAATTTTGGCATCATTTAAGCCCAATACCAAAGCTGTGTTCGGAGAAACGATTGCAAACCCCGCGCTTTCTGTATTTGATATTGAGCGTTTTGCAAAAATTGCCCATTCCAAAAATGTTCCGTTAATCGTAGATAACACCTTTGCAACACCTGCTTTATGCAGACCGTTTGATTTTGGTGCTGATATCGTAATTCATTCTACATCCAAGTATATGGATGGCCATGCAGTTCAAGTAGGCGGTGTCATCGTTGACAGCGGTAATTTCGACTGGACAAACGGCAACTTCCCCGAACTCGTTGAGCCCGATGAATCTTACCACGGCATTTCTTATGTAGAAACCTACGGAAAAGCCGCTTATATCATCAAAGCAAGAATGCAGCTTATGAGAGACTTCGGAACATACCCCGCTGCGCACTCTGCATTTTTATTAAATCTCGGTTTAGAAACCTTGGCAGTTCGTATGGACAAATACTGCGAAAACGCTTTAAAGGTTGCAAAATATTTTGAAAGCCACGAAAAAATCGAAAGCGTAAAATATCCGGGCCTTGAAAGTGATCCCGATTATCCGCTCACGAAAAAATACTTAAAAGGCGCAAGCGGCGTTATCTCTATCGTAATTAAAGGCGGAAGAGATGCGGCAATGAAATTTATGAACGCATTAGATCTTGCTTCAAATGAAGTGCACGTTGCAGACATCCGCACATGCGTTCTCCACCCCGCAAGCGAAACACATCGTCAGCTTACCGACGAGCAACTCGTTGCTGCAGGAATCGAAGCAGGAATGGTTCGTTTCTCCGTTGGTCTTGAAAATGTTGACGACATTTTGGCAGACGTTGAAAAAGCATTAAGCGCAATCTAAATAAAAAAACAAAAAAGGCCACGCAACTGTTTGCGTGGCTTTTTTTAATGTTTATGATGGTGATGATGATGGTGATGGTGATGCATATTCATTCCGCCCGTTTCTTCTATCAGACGGCATCCTTCATCGTGACAATGCTCTCCAACACTTTCAAGTTCCAATGTCGCATGGCCGATGCCATGTTCTTTTAGTTCTTCTCTAATCTGTTCTTTCATTTCGTGGCTATCCGCATTTGTGACAACGTGCATGGTCGCGTAGTTATTTCTTCCGTCTAAACTCCAGATATGGATGTGGTGCACGTCTTCTACGCCTTCTAAACTCAAAACGTGCTTCTTTATCTCTTCCACTTCAATTCCATGCGGGATTTTCTCCAAAACCAAATCCAAAACTTCTTTTAAGTTTTTGATCGCATTGACTAAAATGAACACCGCAACACCGATAGACATCACAGAGTCAATATAAGTGATATCCGTAAAGCGCATTACAATTGCGCCGATGAGCACGATAAGCCAGCCTAATACATCTTCAAGCATATGAAGGTTCACGGCCTTTTGATTTAAAGACTCTCCTTCTTTCGTGACCCATGCGGCAACAAAGTTAATGATTACGCCAAAAACTGCGAGCCAAATCATACCGTTATAGTGAATCGGAACGGGGTTAAAAATACGTTTCACCGCATTATAAATAACCAAAGCGGAACCCAAAATTAAAATCATTGTAATGACAACACTTCCGAGTACCGAGTAGCGCGCGTATCCGTAGGTATATGTGTTATCAGGCTTTTGCTTACTCTTTCGCTCTAAGAAGAACGAGACAGCAATCCCCGCTGCATCGCCAAAGTCGTGTATAGCGTCAGAGAGAATCGCCACGCTGCCCGTGATAAGACCTCCAATGAGTTCCACGGCAGAAAAGACAAGATTTAATAAAAACGCAACGAAAATATTTTTATCACTTTTCATAGTCTGCTCCTTTTATGTTCTCTTTCCTTTTTATGCTTTTATTATACCAATTATTCCTTTTAAAGTCAATGAAAGAAAAACCGCAAGGGAAATTCCCTTGCGGTTTTTCTTTAAATATTTTTATTCAAGTGAAGTAACAAAATTAGTCTTCTTTTACTGCCATTTCGGCCTGAATGTCGTCATAAGCAGAGAGAATCGGAGCTACTTGTTCACCTTTGAGTCTTGCAAGATAGTTCTTTGTGATCTTAAAGACTGTTCCGGACATTACAACAAGACCAATTAAGTTAGGAATTGCCATAAGGCCATTGAATGTATCGGAAAGATCCCAAGCGAGCTGCAAGTTCATCGTTGCACCAACGATAATGAATGCTACGAAAATTACTTTGTAGATATTTGTTGCAATCTTACCAAAGAGGAATTCGCAGGCTTTGGAACCGTAAATAAACCAACCGATAACGGTAGAGAATGCGAAGAAGAAGATTGCAATTGTTGCAAACCAACCGCCAACTGTACCAAAAGATGCTACAAAAGCTTCCGTAACCAAAACAGACGATTTATCTGCCGTGAAGCCTGCTGCTACCAAGCCGGTATTTAAATCAATAACACCGGAAGAAAGGATAACGAGTGCAGAAAGAGAGCAGATTACAATGGTATCAACAAATACTTCAAATACGCCCCACATGCCCTGTTTTGCAGGCTCTTTTACGTCTGCTGCAGAGTGCACTAAAGCGGAAGAACCAAGACCTGCTTCGTTAGAGAATACACCTCGCGCAATACCGCTTTTTGCAACTTTAGAGATAACTACACCGATTGCACCGCCGGCAACTGCATCAAAGCCGAACGCACCTTTAAAGATTGCTACAAATACATCATCCAAAACTGTAACTTTTGTTGCAAGGATGATTAAACCGCCAATGATGTAGAAGATAGACATAAACGGAACTACTTTTTCTGTTACAGAGCCGATTGTCTTTAAACCACCAAGTGCCATAATTGCCATAAGTACCAAAAGAACCAAGCCCGTTACGATAATCGGAATGTTAAAAGTCTGCTCAAAGTTTGCTGCAATTGTATTAATCTGGCTCATGTTACCGATACCAAAAGATGCTAAAATACAGAAGATAGCAAAAAGAACGCCTAAAACACCACCTAAAATCTTAAGGCCTTTTTTACCTGCAAAGCCTTCTTTTAAGTAAACCATCGCGCCGCCTAACCATTCGCCGCTTTCTGTTTTCTTACGGTAGAAGATACCTAAAACGATTTCTGCGTACTTTGTGATCATGCCGAAGAAAGCTGCAACCCACATCCAGAAAATCGCACCGGGACCGCCGGCTGCAATCGCGGTTGCAACACCGACTACGTTACCTACACCTACTGTACCGCCAAGCGCTGTACAAAGAGCCTGGAAAGAAGAAATGGATTTAGAATCTTTTTTCTCTTCTTTTTTAAACATTTTTCCAAAGGTGTTTTTCATCCAAAGACCAATTTTACCTACCTGGAAGAATTTGAGTCCGCATGTTAAGAAAATACCGGTACCTACTAAGAACACCAGCATCACAGGGCCCCAAACCCAGCTGTTTACTTTGCCGTTAATCGTTTCAACGGCTGCTAAAAATTTTTCCATCGCTTGCCTCCATATGTATAAATTTATTTTTAAACAACAAAATAACCGTCCCGAAAAATCAGGACGGTTCTAAATTCTTTGCAGACATAAGTATTACATAAAAATACTAATCTGCTCCGTCCTTTTGCCTGAGAGATTCAGCGAAACCGCCTTGCACCTTCGGCACTCATTAAAGAGATTCTCCGGAGTTCCCTTCACTTCCAGTCTCCTAAAATTCTGGAAATTTCAACGAGATCTTCTATAATTATACACTATTTTTAAAATTTGTCAATAGTTTTTTAAAATTTTCTTATTTATCGCAGCACGGGTCTGACATTTCGGGCGACGGAAGGTCTTTTCCGGGGGCCGTTGTGTCGCCAATGCCGGTTGTTTCTGAAAATACAACATTTGATTTGGTCATTTCCACTGCATCTGTGGGAACAATGATTTTTGCTGCTTTTCCGTCAGACATTGCAACCAGCGCTTCATACTTTTTAAGTTCTAAAACTGCCGCATCTGCGCCCGCTTCTTTTAACGCCGCAAGTCCATCTGCTTCTGCCTTTTTGCGTAGGAAAATCGCTTTTGCTTCACCTTCTGCGCGCGCAATTCTTGCATCTCTCTCACCTTCTGCCGCAAGAATCATAGCCTGCTTATCACCTTCCGCACGCGTAATAGATGCCGCTTTGTGGCCTTCTGCCTGAAGCATGGTTTCTCGTCTTTCGCGCTCTGCCTTCATCTGCTTTTCCATGGCATTTTGAATTTCTTTCGGAGGAATAATATTTTTCAGTTCTACACGATTAACCTTTATCCCCCATTTATCTGTTGCTTCATCGAGAATACTTGTCATTTTTGCATTGATGGTATCACGGGAGGTAAGCGTTCCGTCGAGTTCTAATTCACCAACGATGTTTCGAAGTGTTGTTGCAGCTAAATTCGCAAGTGCCGGAATTGGATTTACTGCACCATATGCAAAAAGTTTTGCATCATATACCGCATAATAAATCACGGTGTCTATCTGCATGGTTACATTATCCTTTGTGATAACAGGCTGCGGAGGGGAATCTAGCACTTGTTCTTTGAGTGTTACTCTTTTTGCCACTCTTTCAATAATCGGGATTTTAACATGGATACCTGCACCCCATGTACATTTGTATTTTCCAAGGTTTTCAATTACAAATTCATGCGCCTGGGGAACGATTTTAACGTTTGGAATCAAAATAATTGCCAAAACAATAAGAATAAAAACAATCCACATACTCTTTTTCTCCTTTATATTGATATCGCATTCAACTGAATACAATACTATTATACACCTTTTTGATTTGCTTATCAATATGTATTTTTTATATTTGAATCTTTCGACTTGTTTTTTTCAATTTCTATTTATGAAATACAAAAAACCCACAACCGAATCGGTTGCGGGTTTTTGATAACGTAATAATAATTAACGTTTGGAGAACTGGGGAGCACGACGAGCACCTTTTAAGCCGTACTTCTTTCTTTCCTTCATTCTCGGGTCACGTGTTAAGAAGCCAGCCTTCTTAAGAAGCGGTCTGTAAGCTTCAGAATCAGCTTCAAGTAATGCTCTTGCAATACCGTGACGGATTGCGCCTGCCTGACCTGTGAAACCACCGCCAACAACGTTTGCGTAAACATCGAACTTACCTTCTGTTTTTGTTAAAACGAGGGGCTGGTTAACGATGATTTTTAAGGTTTCGAGACCAAAGTATTCGTCTAATTTTCTGCCGTTTATGATGATGTCGCCTTTACCGGGTAAGAGTCTTACTCTTGCGACGGATTTCTTTCTTCTTCCTGTACCGTAGAAAAAGTCTGCCATATCAAAATCTCCTCCTTATTTAATATCCTGCGTCCAAGCTTCGGGTTTTTGTGCTGCGTTGTCGTGTTCAGCGCCTGCGTAAACTCTCAATCTGGTTAAAGCTTTTGCGCCCAGTGTGTTGTGCGGAAGCATACCTTTGATTGCTTTTGTCATAGCAAATTCAGGTTTTTCAGCCATTAATTTGCTATACTTTACTTCTTTCAAGCCGCCAACATAGCCTGTGTGTCTGTAATAAACCTTCTGGTCTAACTTTTTACCTGTGAGAACTGCTTTTGCTGCATTGATCACGATAACGAACTCGCCGCAGTCAACATGGGGAGTATATTCAGGTCTGTGTTTACCTTTTAAGATGTTTGCAGCCTGTACTGCTACTCTACCTAACGGTTTGCCGTCAGCATCGATCACGTACCATTTTCTTTCCAATTCATTGGCTTTCGCCATAAATGTACTCATGTTTCTAACCTCCTAAATTTATACAGAATTCTTCTGTTTCTTAATGCAACAGTAACTATTATAATACACGTAAAATCATTTGTCAAGCACTTTTTTCACAAAATTTAAAATATATTTTGCAAACTCTTAAATGCTCGTTTTTTCTCTTGTTTTCTCTCAAATACTCGATTGTCATTTACAAATTTGTTTGATAATTTCGTAAATTTCTGCGTGAATTTCCTCTATTTTACGCACATTTCCGTCTTTTGCGCAAGAGATTCTATGCCATCCCAAATGCTCACAAACGCCCACGGCATTTTCATAAGCCTCTTCTAAATAGGAAGCGTTTTTTTCGTGGATATCCTTTTCGCTATCTCCCGTGATTTTGTTCTTTCTGTTTGCCATAAGCATTCTTGCACACGCAGGCGGCATATCTAAAAAGATTACCGCATCCGGCACAGGAAGACCAAGCTTTTTGTATTCATAATCAGAGAGCCAGTCCATAAACGTTTTTTTCTCTTCTGCATCCTTAATTTTCATTGCCTGATGGATGACGTTTGATGTGACATATCGGTCACAAAGCACAGTACCGCCCTCTTCATAAAAAGCGCCCCATTTTGTCTTAAAGCTTGCGTAGCGGTCTATAGCATAAAAGGACGATGCAGCATACGCATTCACATCCTCGGGGTTTTTGCCCAAGTCCCCTGCCAAGTACCGTTTTACAGGCGCACAAAATTCACTTTCATAATCAGGGAAAGAAAGTTTTATAATGTGTTCTCCGTTTTCTTTCAGGCGTTCAAATAAAAGATTCGTCTGCGTTTCTTTTCCGCTGGAATCTACGCCTTCAATCACAATCAGTTTTCCCATTACTTTTCCCCCATATATTTTTCGCGCATCAAAAGCGCCTGACCGCAAGTCATTTTTCCTTCCGGACACGCACCCGCTACACAAGACGGGCCTGCTTTTTTAAAGAGCGTCGGCGCAACTTCTTTTACCAAGCGAAGCATTTCGTCTGCAACTGCGCGAATTTCCCACTGCGCACGCGTGCAGCAGCGATGATGGAAAAAGTTCATAAGGCTTCTTGCGTTCATGGTAACAACCATTTTTGTTTCACACGCGTTGGGAAGCACGAACCTTGCGTCTTCAATCGCCTGCTTTTCCGCTTTGGATTTTGCCGTCTTTTCATCGAAACCTTCACTTATGTAAGTTTCGAAATGTTTTTTCTGCAAAATCTCTGTTAAGCGGTCATATGCCTTTTGGTCCGCTTCCATTGTTTCTAAAAAGAGTTTTTTTGCCTCTTCGTTCTTTTCAATTTCAGGCGGAAGGACAAACTCAAACATCCCTTCTTTTACATATCTTTGAGATTTTACGCTATAGCTTGCGATACGGTGTCTTGTGAACTGCGCAAGAAGACTACGACTCACGCCTTCAATGCCAAAGGTAAAGGATACATGCTCAATCGGGCTTTCGTGACCTAAATTCATCAGCATTGCAAGAAATTTTTCTGTTTTTTCTTCGGTTAAACCATCCAAAATGTTCTCAACGCCACTTTCAGAATAACAAAGTTTTGCGGCGCTCGCAATAATTTTTTCAGGTTCGGGTGTGTGCTGCAGTAGTGTTACTTTCATAACTGTCCCTCCGTATATTTCATTCGTTCTTCTTTATCTTTCTTAAGTTGTGTACTTAATTCCTCTAGGTTGGAAAACGGAATAAAGTCGCGCATTTTATCTAAAAATTTAATTTCGATTTCTTTGCCGTAAATATCAGAATCAAACCCCAGAATATGCGTTTCGATATTTCGCATTTTTATTTTATCAAAGCTTGTCTTTCCTACATTTGTAATCGACGCGTAGGTTTTTCCCTGATAAACTGTTTTAGTGGCATATACGCCATCTTTCGGCAGGAGCATATTCGACTCTGCCTTCAAATTAACCGTCGGAAAACCGTACGTTCTTCCTAAATGTTTTCCATTGACCACCGTTCCCTTTACAGAAAACATTCGGCCAAGCATCGCATTTGCATCTTTTACATCTCCGATTTTTAGTCGGTTTCTGATTTGGGTGCTGGAGCAAAGTGTTTCGTCTAAGAAAACATCTTTTGTAACATGCACCGAAAAGCCATACTTTTCGCCGAGCGTTTTTAAAAGCTTATAGTCTCCTGCTCCGTTTTTGCCGAAGCGGTTGTTTTCGCCCATCACTGCAAGTTTCATATGCAGTTTGTCTATCAAAATTTCTTTTACAAACGTTTCAGGTTCTATATCTTTTACGTTTTGAAAATCTTCTAAATATAAAATGTCTACGCCGTTATTTTCAAACAGTTCTTGTTTTTCTTCCATACGAATAATAGAAGCGACGCTTTCTGTGCCTTTTAAGGCATTTAGCGGATGGTCTTTGAAGGTATAGACCACAGAAGAAAGTCCGCTTTCTTTTGAGAGCCTTGTTAAATCAGAAAGGAGCGATTTGTGCCCTAAATGCACGCCGTCGAAATTTCCGACCGTTACGGCGGTTTTCTGTTCTATATGAATTTTTTCGCCGTCTCTACCAAAAATTTTCAACGGTTCCCTCTCCTTATTTAATAAAAACTTTTTTCCATGGTAAGCACGAGCGTGTTTTCTCCTGCTACTGCTTTTAACACACACAAAAGCGTGTCCTTAAAATAAATGCAAAATAGGCTACCTTCTTCCGCGTCCGAAATACCGAGTTGTCCGGGACGCAGCCTGATGCCGTTTTTAATTTTCGTGGCAAATTCTTCAGAAACATCTACGCGCGGAAAGTCTTCTAAAACGTCGTCAGCTGAAATTAAAAAGGTTTCTAACGTGCCGTTTTCAGCAGCCTCTTTAATTTCTTCTAAAGTATGTGCATTCTCTAAAGAAAAGTTTCCGCTTTTTGTACGAACTAAAGTCTCCATCGCAGCGCCGGTTTTTAGCGCCGCGCCGATATCGCGGCAAAGCGCACGGATATATGTTCCCTTTGAACAGTGCACAGTCAAATCAAAGGTATTGCCTTTGAAATTTTCGATTTTTAAATCGTAAATCTCAATATCTCTCGGTTTTCGCTCTGTTATAACGCCACGTCTTGCAAGCTCATAAAGTTTTTTTCCATCCACTTTAATTGCTGAATACATCGGCGGAATCTGCGCTTGTTTTCCTAAAAAAGATGCCAGCACTTTTCTTACGTCATCTTCCGTTACACAGACTTCTTTTTCTTCCAAAATCTCTCCGGTTAAGTCATCTGTATCTGTGGTGACGCCGAGTTTCACGCCTGCTTTATAGCGTTTTTCTTCTGCCATGAGTAAGTCAGAAAGTTTCGTTGCTTTCCCGATTAAAATCGGCAAAACGCCCTCGGCAATCGGGTCAAGTGTCCCCGTGTGGCCTATGCGCTTCATATGTAGCGTACGCCGCAAAATTGCCACCACATCGTGCGATGTCATGCCCTTTGGTTTATATACATTTAAAACGCCAAATAAGGTTTCTTCCATATTATCACAATCCAAGTTTATTTTTTGAAAGGAGTACGCCGGCGACGGTTTTGCCGTCGTGAATCTTCCCTTCCGTAATCTGCTCGATGAATTCTTTTATATGAATGCGCGAAACTGCAACAAATTCATCTTCATCAGGGTCGCTTTCTCCTTGCGTGAGCCCTTCTGCAAGATAAAGATAGATTTCTTCATCACAAAAGCCGGGGCTTGCATAGATACTTCCCAAAAACGTGAACTTTTTAGCGCTGAGACCTGTTTCTTCCATCAGTTCTCTTCTTCCGGCATCTTCCGGGTCTTCTCCTTTTCCGTCTAACTTCCCTGCCGGAATTTCCGTGGTGATTTTAGAAAACGGATAGCGATATTGCTTTACAAGATAGAGAAATCCTTCTTCATCTATCGGAACTACTCCAACACCGCCGGGATGGCGAACTACTTCACGCGTGGCGTTTGCTCCGTTTGGAAGTTTCGCTTCGTCGACTTCAAGTTTTATAATTTTTCCGTCATATACTGTTTTTGTGGAAATTCTCTTTTCCTCAAGATTCATCTTCTAATTCCGCCTTGATTTCATCTAAAATTTTTCTGTCCTTTTCTGTGAGTTCTGCTTTTTCTAACAGTTCAGGCCGTTTTAAAAGCGTTCTTTTTAAGGACATTTTTCGTTTCCAGCCTTCAATATTTAAGTGGTGTCCCGAAAGGAGCACTTCGGGAACTTCCTTTCCCAAAAATTTCGGCGGGCGCGTATACTGCGGATGCTCTAAAAGCCCGCTGTAAATCGATTCTTCCATAAAAGATTCATCGCAGGAGAGTACCCCCGGAATCATTCTTGCCACCGCGTCAACCACCGTCATTGCAGGAATTTCGCCACCGGTTAGAACGTAATTTCCCGTGGAAATTTCTTCGTCCACAATTTCTTCTAACACGCGTTCGTCAACACCCTCGTAGTGTCCACATAAAATCACGATATGCTCTTTTTTAGAAAGTCTGGTCGCCGTTTCCTGGTCAAAGAGTTTCCCCTGAGGAGACATATAAATTACGTGCGGCTTTTTATCTGTCTTTTCCAGCACGCTTTTGTACGCGTCATAAATCGGCGGTGCTTGCATCACCATTCCCTGACCGCCGCCATATGGATAGTCATCCACGCTATTGTGCTTATTGTTGGCAAAGTCGCGGATGTTGGTGTATCCAATAGACAAAATTCCGTTTTTTTCAGCTCTTCCGATGATACTTTCAGAGAGCACTGCGCGCACCATATCGGGAAATAACGTTAAAATGTCAAAACGCATTATTCATCCTCCAAGCCATCAGGAATGGTAATAAAAATCGTACCGGCAGCTAAATCGACATCTCCGATTACGCCTTCAATTACAGGTACGTAAAGCGTTTTCCCGTCATTTGTTTTGATTTCATAAATATCGTTTGCGCCGGTGTTAAACACATCCGTGAGTTTTCCAAATGCGCCGTTTTCATCAATCGCAGTAAGACCGATTAAGTCTTTAATATAGTATCTTCCCTCAGGAAGCGGTGTTTTCTCTGTGAAAAGCGTTGTTCCGCGCATTTTTTCTGCCGCGTTCATATTCTCTACTTCTCGGAACTTAAAAATCACCGTGTTTTTATGTACACGCGCATTGTCAACATTTAAAACCGTGCCGTCTTTTAAATAAAGTACGTCAAGTTCGAGTAAATCATACAAATCATCCGTCCAGGGGTTTAATTTCACTTCGCCACGAACACCGTGGGTATTACAAATCTGACCAATTTCGATGAGTTCCATAATATCTCCTTAATTCTCAAAAGAGGCTGTCAAAATCGGCAGCCTCTTTGATTCATTCGTTTAAGAAGCAACGTCGTTGCTCTTTTCTTTTTTCTCTGTTAAAACGGGTTTTTCTCCGTTTATAACGCATTCTTTTGTAACGGTACACGTTTCCACATTTTCCACAGACGGAAGTTCATACATAATGTCTAAAAGCGCACCCTCTACGATGGAGCGAAGTCCGCGCGCACCCGTTTTTCTGTCAAGCGCTTTTTGCGCAATTGCTTCTACTGCATCTTCTTCTACATTGAGCAAAACGCCATCGAGTTCAAACAATTTCTGGTACTGTTTTAAAATCGCATTTTTCGGTTCTCTGATGATGCGCATTAACGTTTCTTTATCGAGCATATCTAAGGATGCTACCACAGGGAGTCTGCCGATGAGTTCCGGAATAATACCGAATTTTAATAAATCCTGCGGTTCAACCTGCGCTAAAATCTCGCCGACGTTGAAATCGTTCTTACTCTTGATATCTGCACCAAAGCCCATGGTTTTGGATGTTGTTCTTCTTGAAATAATCTTTTCGATTCCATCAAACGCACCACCGCAGATAAATAAAATGTTGGTTGTATCAATCTGCAGAAAATCCTGATGTGGATGTTTTCTTCCTCCGGTTGGTGGAACGGAAGCAACCGTACCTTCTAAAATTTTCAGAAGCGCCTGCTGTACGCCTTCACCGCTGACATCACGGGTAATGGACGTATTTTCCGATTTTCGCGTGATTTTATCAATTTCGTCGATATAAATAATACCACGCTGTGCATCTTCAATCGAGCCGTCTGCCGCCTGAATAAGTTTTAATAAAATATTTTCTACATCTTCACCCACGTAGCCGGCTTCGGTCAGTGTCGTTGCATCGGCAATCGCAAACGGCACATTTAAAATTTTTGCCAAAGTCTGTGCAAGCATTGTTTTACCGGAACCCGTAGGACCTAAAAGCAGTATGTTAGACTTTTGAATTTCTACACCGTTTTTGTCCTGCTTGCTTCCAATTCGTTTATAGTGATTGTAAACCGCAACAGACAAGGTTTTCTTCGCCTTTTCCTGGCCGATAACATACTGGTCTAAAATCTCTTTGATTTCTTTCGGCTTCGGAAGACCGGAAAGTTCAAAATCCGGTTCCGGTTCTGTGAAACTTTCGCCCATATAGCGATTGCAAAGCGCGATACATTCATTACAAATGCAACTGTCAGGACCTTCAAACATTCTCATAACTTCATTTTCAAATTTCCCGCAGAAACTGCACTGTAACATATTTGTGTTTTCTGTTGTCATAATAACACGGCCTTTCTGCCCACAAATTTCAAAGCACAAACAGGGCAGGATTTGCGCCTTTAAAAGCAACTTGCTTTTATGTATATAAACGTTTTTTACGTTTCTTTCTTCTTTAAAAAAGGGGCTGTCGGAAAACAGCCCCTTTCCAAACACTCGGTTTGTTTTTAAAGTTCCTTTGCAGATTCGATTACTCTGTCAATTAAGCCATATTCTAATGCTTCCTGAGCAGAGAGGAAATTGTCACGCTCTGTGTCGCGTTCAATATCTTGCAAAGGTTTTCCCGTACGCTCACTTAAAATTTTATTTAAGGTTTCGCGAATACGGATGATTCTGTCTGCGTGGATTTTGATGTCTGTTGCCTGACCCTGCATACCGCCTAACGGCTGATGGATCATAATTTCGCTGTTCGGAAGCGCAATACGCTTGCCCTTCGCACCTGCTGCAAGTAGGAATGCGCCCATAGAAGCCGCCATACCAACGCAGATTGTGGATACGTCACAACGAATATACTGCATCGTGTCATAAATTGCCATACCCGCAGTAATTGAGCCACCGGGACTGTTGATGTAAAGCTGAATATCTTTATCCGGGTCTTCCCCTTCTAAGAATAAAAGCTGTGCTACAACCAAACTTGCGGTAACATCATTGACTTCTTCACCCAAAAAGATGATTCTGTCTTTTAAAAGTCTGGAATAGATGTCGTAGGAACGTTCTCCCTTGCTGGTCTGTTCTACAACAACCGGTACTAAACTCATGCTCTTCCCTCCGTGTTTCGTATCATTTTAAATAAACGCATTATGCGTTTTCTTCTATCTTTTTCTTTCTTGTGGTGGTTGTTTTCTTTGCAGGTTCACCGTCTGCTTTTGCAGCAGTTTTCTTTGTTGTTGTGGTCTTCTTCGGTTTTTCTTCGCCGTCTTTTTCTGCTGCTTTTTTGGTTGTGGTTTTGGTAGAAGTTGTTTTCTTTGTTGTTGTGGTCTTTTTCGGTTTTTCTTCACCGTCTTTTGCTTCTGCTGCTTTCTTTGTGGTTGTTTTCTTTGCAGCAGCTTTGGACCATTTTGCGTTTTCAACGATAAAGTCTAAAGCTTTAGAAATCTTCAAATCTTCTTTCATACCTTCAATGTTTTCCTTCGGCATGATTTCTTTGATTTTGTCGAGTTCCATATTGTAAGCTTCTGCCATTTTCTTGAGTTCTGCTTCTACATCGTCATCGCTTACTTCGAAGTTTTCAGCTTTTGCGATTGCTTCTAAAGCAAGTGTGCCTTTTACCTGAAGAAGTGCATTCGGCTTAATCTGTTCTTTAAACTGCTCAACAGTTGTTCCCATAAAGCCTAAGTACTGTTCAAAGGTGATGCCCTGCTGCGCCATTCTTGCGCTGTTTTCACGGATTGTGCTTTCGATTCTTGCGTCTACCATACAATCCGGAACGTCTACTGTCATATTTTCTACAACCAGATCTACGGCTGCATTAAGTCGGATCGTAGCCATGT
>JAZRET010000165.1:0-5719 GCA_045660945.1 Congzhengia sp. | reverse complement strand
TAGGTGCAACTACTGCATCATAATCAACTGTCTTTGTGATGATTTCGCCGCTCTGTACGAATGTGTACTTAACAACGGAAGAACCATCAGCGTCAAGACCTGTGGATGTAGATTTAACAATTGCCATGTGAGATGTCTTCAGGCTGCTGTCGATTTCTTTACCAACGATAGCTGCGCCGAGGAATTCATCGCCTGCGAAGTCGAAGAGATATGTGTTGTAAGAATCATCTTCGTCGATGGAAGCGAATGTTCCCATAGCAAGATCATCTTCGTCTACAGAGTAGTTTGTAACACCGGAAACTAAAGCGCCTGTTACAGGAGCGATGAAGAGTTTAGAATCAGCATCTAAATCTTTGCCACCGAAGATCTGGAGATCATCGTTGTATTTTGCTGTTGCGTTGTTTGCTACTTTGAAGTCAGCAACCGGATCTGTGTTAGCGAATCTTAATTCAATGATGTCGCCTTCTGTGTTTAATTTGTATGTTACAACACGTTTTGCGAGTTCAGCTTCAACCTGTGCTTTAGCTGCTGCTTTAGCTACTTCTGTTTCAGCACCTGCTGCAACCGGATCGAGGTAACCAGCAAGTGTTGTGAAGAAAGCATCCTGTGTGCCATCTGTTGTTTTGTATGTTGCATATGTGTAAGCAGCCGGAGAGCCCATTACATCATATACTCTTAATGTAGAAGCTACATCATATGTTTCTGTGCCTTCGCCTGTGAAGAGCTTGAGCTGATGTGTTGTTACAGAGAAGGATGTATCGGAGCCATGAGCTACGATGAAGGAGTAGTTCTTGTTTACAACGGAAGAAGCATCAGCTTTGAATACTAAACCGTCGATTGTGAGGAAGAATGTACCTTCGTCACCTTCTTTGATTGCTGTTAATGTTTCGTAAACTTCACCAGCAATTACGTATTTTGTAGCAGAAAGTTTTTCTGTTACAGAACCTGTAACTGTAGCGTCTGTTACGTAGATGTCCATGTAAGGAACTGTTGCTAAAGAACCGATCGGAGCAACGATGTTTAAGATGTCATCTTCTTTGATGTCTTCTAAACCGATTACGTTGCCGTCTGCATCATATACATTGTATACGAATGTTTCGTCGTTTCTGTCTTCTTTGTTTAAGGATAAAGAACCACCGTCATATTTGATGAATTCTCTGTCAGCTTTAACAGATTTAACCTGTTTGTACTGATAGTCTGTTACGAAGATCTTATCGAACGCGCTGTTTCTCGGACCCATGAAGGTGATAGAGTTAGCTTCGTTCACTAAGAGAGCTTTGATCGCTGCTACGCCTGTTGCAGGTGTAACCATAGCTTCGATTTCAGCCTGTGTAATGGACATGCC
Source organism: Congzhengia sp. (assembly GCA_045660945.1). Classification (GTDB taxonomy): domain Bacteria; phylum Bacillota; class Clostridia; order UBA1381; family UBA9506; genus Congzhengia. The sequence goes on along the minus strand of JAZRET010000165.1, from coordinate 4,374 downwards.
ATTGTAGTAGATAGCAGGTGTTGTAGCGATATCAAGTTTTGTTGTTTTTGCATCGTCTTCGTTTGCATAGTATTCAAATGTACCAGAAACGTAGTTTGCAAAACCATCTGTAACTGTAACTGTATCAACAGATTTTGTATCAACAACAACTGCGAGAAGTACTAAGTCATCAATTGCTTTGTCTTCTGTTACATAAGCTTCAACTGTGTAGCCGATGTAATCGCTGATTTCTGTTTCGCCAACGAAAGGTGTGATTTCGGTGCCGTTAGCAACGTAGCTACCTAATTTAGCGATGATAGCAGAATCTGCGTAATCATAAGCGTCTGTGATGTCTAATTTTACTTTCGGGTTAGCAGGATCCTTGCGGAGTGCTGCACTTGTTTTTGCTGTAGCTAAAACGTCAGCTTTTACTTTGTAAACGCCAGCGTTGTCTACGAGTAATGTTTTTCTTGCGCCACCTAAAGTTGTGCCGTCGCCATCATATACAACGTATTCTTCATCTTCAGGGTTGTTTACGTAAGATTTTAATTCAACTAAAGGTGTTGTTAAAGCGTTGTAGATAACCTGAGCAACAACTTCTCTTGTAGCTGCTTTCGCGCCATCGAAGTTTGCACCAGCTAAAACGCCTTTCTGAGAAGCTACTTTCATGTAGCCTGTCGGATAACCGCCGTTTTCAGGTCTGTTAGCAACTTTATCATAACCTAAAGCTCTAAGAACCATGACAACTGCATCCTGGAATTTTACGGAAGCATCGGGATCGAATTTGTTGTCGCCAACACCGTTAACGATCTTTCTGGATACGCCCCAAGCGATGTAACCTGCTGCCCAGTGGTTAGCCGGTACGTCGTCGAAGGAAGAACCGCCAGATGCTAATGCAACGGATTCTTCACCGAGTGCTCTGCATACCAATGTTACCATTTCAGATCTTTTGATGTCGTTTGTGGGGTTGAAGTTGCCTTCGTCGTCACCCTTAACAACGCCAAGACCGGAAAGAACTTTGATAGCTTTGTAGTAACTGTTGTTTGCTGCTACATCTCCATATTCGCCGTTTGCACTAACGCCGATTGCTGCAAAAGCGCTAACCAACATAGCAACTGTGACGATTACGGAAACTAACTTTTTGAGATTTTTCATAACGTCTCAAATCCTCCCTTATAATAAATTTATAAATTTAAAATCGAAAGAGATAGTTTTTTCGCTAAAACCGTTCCTCTTTCAAAAACGGAAATAGCGATATAGATAGACTTATAGTCCATCATTATTTATACATTGATTATACCACGTGAAATCAGCATAGTCAATGCAAAATTTGCAGTTGTAATAAAAATGTAAAAATTCTTACATATTTTCCAAATTTATTGCAACTTTTTATGCTAAACGCACCCTAAAGTGCGGTATCGCCCGGAAAGTTTTTGCACATACTCATGCAGATTACTATCCAAAATATTATTTACTTTATATATTTTACCCGTTTATTGCCAAAATGTCAAGGTTTTTTTTCTTTTTTTGGTAAAATTTTTAAAAGGATTGATTTTCTTCCTTTACTATGATATGCTTTTTACAAATCAAAGTGAGGGGGTGGGTTTTATAAACTTCTTCAGAATCACATTCTCCAAAGTCCTTTCTTTTTTCTTTCCGGATCCCTGTATGGTTTGCGGAAAACCCGCAGGCAAAAATCAATATGTTTGTGACCGCTGCAGAGAGGCCCCTATTTATATAGGTAGAAACTCCGTCTGTTTGACGTGCCTTTCGCCTGTTTCAGAGGGAGAAGCGCGTTGCGGAAAGTGCGTTTTAAAACCACCGAAATATGACCGCCTCATTTCATGTGTTGAATACAGCGGAACATTAAAGACTTCTCTGCACCGCTATAAATTCCGCGGACGCTCTGATTTGCACAGCGCCTTTTCAAAACTTCTGATCGAACGCCTCGTAAAAGAAGATGTGACGAATTTTGATGCCGTTGTTCCCGTTCCTCTTTCAAAAAAGCGGTTTTTTGAGCGCGGATATAACCAGTCCGCACTCATTGCGCGCGATATTGCAATGCGTTTTAATGTTCCCTGCATAGAAACCGCCCTGATTCGTAAACAACACACCCAGCCGCAATCAACTTTGAGATATCAATACAGAGAATTTAACGTGCGCGGTGCGTTTTTTCTGAAAAATTCCATTGATGTGCGCGGAAAACATATTTTATTGGTGGATGATATCTTTACGACCGGCGCAACCGTTCGCGATGCAAGCCGTGCACTTTCTAAAGGCACAGATGAAATCACCGTTTGCACCGTGGCAAAAACAAATATAAAACCACAAAAAACCGAATCTTTTTCATATTAAAACGCGCTTTTGATGCGCGTTTTTGTTTTTTTTCACAATTTTACGGAAAATATGAAAAATCTATTTGAATTTTCGATATCAGTGTGGTATAATGTATCTGTTAAAGTCTGCTTATATTCGGGTGGGCTTGCAATTCATTGTTTATCAAATAATGATAAAATAAATTAATTTCGAGGAGGATAACAATGGCAAAGAAATTCAAAACCATGGACGGTAACTGCGCCGCTGCTCATTGCGCCTACGCGTTTACAGAAGTCGCAGCTATCTATCCTATCACTCCTTCGTCTACAATGGCTGAATATGTAGACCAGTGGAGTGCCAACGGACTGAAAAATATTTTCGGTCAGAAAGTTGAAGTTGTTGAAATGCAGTCCGAAGCAGGTGCTGCAGGTGCTGTACACGGCTCCCTGCAGGCTGGTGCTATGACCACAACATTCACAGCTTCTCAGGGTCTTCTTTTGATGATCCCCAATATGTATAAAATTGCCGGCGAACTTCTGCCGACCGTTTTCCACGTTAGTGCAAGAGCACTCGCTGCTCACGCATTAAACATCTTCGGCGACCATCAGGACGTTATGGCTTGCCGTCAGACAGGATTTGCGCTTCTTGCTTCCGGTAGCGTACAGGAAACAATGGATTTAGGTGGCGTTGCACATCTTGCTTCCATCAAGAGCCGCGTTCCGTTCCTTCATTTCTTCGATGGTTTCAGAACTTCTCACGAAATTCAGAAAATCGAAGTTATGGACTATGAAGATTTAAAATCCCTCGTTGACTGGGATGCTTTAAAAGCATTCAAAGACAACGCTTTAAACCCGGAACATCCTGTTCTCCGCGGTACCGCGCAGAACCCGGATATCTACTTCCAGGGAAGAGAAGCATGCAACCCGTTCTACGACAATGTTCCTGACATCGTAAACGATTACATGGCTGAAATCACAAAAATCACAGGCAGAGAATATAAGCCGTTTAACTACTATGGTGCAGCTGACGCTACAAAAGTTATCGTTGCTATGGGCTCTGTTTGCGAAGCTATCGAAGAAACCGTTGACTACTTAAACGCTCGCGGCGAAAAAGTTGGTGTTGTTAAAGTTCATCTTTACAGACCGTTCTCCGCAAAATACTTCTTCGATGTTCTTCCTGCTACAGTAGAAAAAATCGCTGTTTTAGATAGAACAAAAGAACCCGGCTCCTTAGGCGAACCGCTTTACTTAGACGTTTGCAACCTCTTCACAGGTAAAGAAAACGCTCCTAAGATCGTTGGCGGCCGCTATGGTCTCGGTTCTAAAGATACCACACCGACACAGATTTTAGCTGTCTACAACAACTTAGACGCTGAAAAATCTATGAACGGCTTTACCATCGGTATCGTGGACGACGTTACAAACCTCTCCCTCCCGATGCCCGAAAAAATCAACGCTGCTCCGGAAGGCGCAACACGTTGTAAGTTCTGGGGCTTCGGTTCCGACGGTACTGTTGGTGCTAACAAAGACGCAATCAAAATCATCGGTGACAACACCGACCTCTATGCTCAGGCATATTTTGATTACGACTCCAAAAAATCCGGTGGTGTTACCATGTCTCACCTCCGTTTCGGTAAAAAGCCCATCAAGTCCACATACTTACTTGACGAAGCTGATTACATCGCCTGCCACAAACCGTCTTACATCTATCAGTATGATGTATTAGAAGGTCTCAAAAAAGGCGGCACATTCTTATTAAACTGCGTATGGTCTCCTGAAGATCTCGAGGAAAGACTCCCCGGCTCTATGAAGAGATTTATCGCAGAAAACGAAATCGAATTCTACACCATCAACGCTGTAGATATCGCATCCTCCATCGGTCTTGGCGGAAGAATCAACATGGTTACACAGTCTGCATTCTTCAAACTCGCTAACGTTATTCCGATAGAAGAAGCTGTTCCGCTCCTTAAAGATGCTATCAACAAGACATACGGCAAGAAGGGCGAAAAGATCGTTGCTATGAACTGCGAAGCAGTTGATAAGGCATTAGATGCTATCGTTGAAATCAATGTTCCTGCTT
>JAZRET010000164.1:0-5923 GCA_045660945.1 Congzhengia sp. | reverse complement strand
GCGCTAAAAAAAGCGGCGCTGCATTGGTTTTGGCATCTGCCACACCTTCTGTTGAAAGTTTTTACCTTGCAAAGCGCGGCGACTATCAATTAATTTCCTTAACGCATCGCCCAAACGCGCAGACTCTTCCTGAAGTTTCTGTTTGCGATATGCGGCTTGAAATGCAAAATGGAAATCGCTCGTGTATGAGCGCAGCGCTCCAAAAAGAGCTTTTGAAGAACAAAGAAAACGGTGAGCAGTCGATTCTGTTTTTAAACCGCAGAGGATTTTCCTCCTTCGTTTCTTGCAGAAACTGCGGATTTGTGGTAAACTGTAAAAACTGTGATGTTTCTATGACCTATCACAAGCATAGAGACGCGCTTTCCTGCCACTATTGTGGATATACAGTGAAAAAACCGTCCGTCTGCCCTGAATGCAAAAGTCCTTACATCAAGGAATTCGGCGTAGGCACGCAGAAAGTGGAAGACGAGTTAAAATCGCTTTTCCCCGACTTTTCCGTTATCCGTATGGATGTGGATACGACAAGCGCAAAGCATACACACGCCTCACTTTTAAAACGCTTTGAAGAAGAAAAGGCAGATGTGCTTTTGGGAACGCAAATGGTAGCAAAGGGGCTTGATTTTCCAAATGTTACTTTAGTTGGCATTTTGGCTGCCGACCAATCTCTTGCCATTGACGATTTCAGGGCAAACGAGCGTGCCTTTAACCTGATGACGCAAGTTGCGGGCCGCGCCGGAAGAAGCAGCAAAAAAGGCCGCGCCCTCATTCAGACCTATATGCCGGAAAATGATGTGATTGAACTTTCTAAAAAGCAAGACTATGTTTCTTTTTTTGAAAACGAAATCGAGATAAGACGCACGCTTAATTTTCCGCCGTTTTGCGACATTGTTTCCGTTCTTTTAACATCTCCGTCACAAGGAAAATTAAAAGCATATGCAAAAAAAATTGCAATTGCCACTTCCGTTGTGATGCGAAAAGACTACGGTCCCGATTTTGAAATGTTAGGTCCCGTTGAAACAGCAATCGGAAGGATTGGCGGCAAATATCGCCTCAGAATTTGGATTAAGTGTGAAATCAATGAAAAAGCAGAAGATATTTTCGCGCGACTCCGAGATTTTCATATCAAATCAAAAGATAGCGCACATATTAATATGGTAATAGAAAATAATCCATACGGCGCAATATAAAAAGGAGAGTTTTTATGGCAATCAGAACAATTTTAAATATCACAGACGACAATGAAACTTTAAGAAAAAAATCCCGCGAGATTACAGAAATTGATGACCGCATCAAAACGCTTTTAGACGATATGAAAGATACGATGTATGACGCAAACGGCGTAGGTCTTGCCGCACCGCAGGTGGGCATTTTGCGCCGCGCAGTTGTAATTGATATTGGCGAGGGATTAATTGAACTTATCAACCCCGTAATCGTTTACAAAAAAGGCGAACAGATTGACCCTGAGGGTTGCCTTTCCGTTCCCGGTCGCTCCGGCACGGTGGCACGCCCGGAAAAAGTAAAAGTGCGCGCATTAAATCGCGACGGCGAAGAAATATTAATTAGCGGCGAAGGTCTTTTGGCGCGTGCTCTCTGTCACGAAATCGACCATTTGGACGGAACCGTTTATATCGACAAAATGATTGCGGAAATTTTTGAATAAAAGGAGAATTTTCACTATGAAAATCGTTTATATGGGAACGCCTGATTTTGCGGTTGCGCCACTAGAAGCACTTTATAACGCGGGGCACGAGATTTCACTCGTTGTAACGCAGCCGGATAAACCAAAAGGAAGAGGCCATAAACTTACGCCTCCTCCGGTAAAAGAGTTTGCGCTTTTAAAAGATATTCCGGTTTATCAGCCGGATAGTATGAAAACAGATGAAGCATTTGAAGCGCTTTCAAAAGAAAACGCCGATATCTTCATCGTTGCGGCATACGGAAAAATTCTGCCGCAGAGAATTTTAGATATTCCAAAACACGGATGCGTAAACATTCACGCATCGCTCCTTCCCAAATATCGTGGTGCAGCACCGATTCAGTGGGTAATAGCAAACGGCGAAACTGCGACCGGAATTACCACGATGCAAATGAATGCAGGACTTGACACGGGAGATATGCTCGTAAAAAAAGAAATTCCGATTGAATTTTCTGATACCGGAGAAACGCTTCACGATAAACTCGCGCTTCTCGGCGCAAAAGCCATTATAGAAACTATGGAAAAACTTGAAAACGGAACGCTCACGCCCGAAAAGCAGGACGATTCCCTTTCCTGCTATGCGCCCATGATTGACAAAACTACCGGTGTTCTTGATTTTAACAAAACGCCTTTAGAGCTTTATAACCTTGTTCGCGCGATGAATTCTTATCCGTATGCCTCTTCTCTTTACTTGGGCACTCCGTTTAAGGTAATCTCTGCAAAGCCGATTGAGGGAGAAAAAGAGGGCAAAAATGGGGAGATTTTAAATGTTACTCTAGACGGTATCCTCGCAAAATGTAACGGCGGTGCTCTTTTAATCAAAGAAGTGCAATTTGCCGGAAAGAAGAAAATGCCGGTTTCAGAATTTATCAAAGGAAACACATTAGAAAAAGGCATTATTTTAGGAGAATAATATGTGTGCAAAACCACTCAAAACAAACGCGATGCGAATGCTCGACAAAGGAAAAATTCCTTACGAACCTTATTTTTACGAAGTCGATGAAAATGACCTTTCCGGAACGCACATCGCAGACAGTGTAGGCCTTCCCTATGCACAGGTTTTTAAAACATTAGTTGCAAAAGGTGACAAAACAGGACCCGTGGTGTTCTGCATTCCCGTCCATCTTGAAATAGACCTCAAAAAAGCTGCAGTCGCAACAAAGAATAAACGTGTAGAACTCATCCCCGTAAAAGATTTGCTTGCTTTAACCGGCTATATCCGCGGCGGATGTTCTCCCGTGGGAATGAAAAAACAGTTCCCCACGTTTTTTCACACGGAAGTTTTAAACCATGAAAAAATCACCGTGAGTGCAGGCGTGAAAGGATGTCAGTTATTTCTTTCAGGCGATGAACTGATAAAATTTATCAATGCAACGATTGTAGATTTATGCAAATAAAAAAAGACGCACAGTGTGCGTCTTTTTTTATTTTAATAATTCATCAACCGTAATTTGAAAGATTTCTGCTAAAACTTTGAGTTCAATATCCGTCACAAACCGTTCTCCGCTTTCGATACGTTGCACAGCATTTTTGTCAACGTCTATCCCCCGAATTTGTAAATACTCAGCGAGTATTCTCTGCGACATTTTGGGAACATGTTGTTTTCTCAATAGATATACTTTCTTTCCACAAAGATTATTTCTACCATCTTGCGTTTTATTTTTAAACATAATATCCCTCTTTTTGACATTTTGTGCTTGACAAAATTATCATATCATGTTACAATACAAACAATGACATTTACTAAATGTCAAATTTTAATGAGGTGATTTAAATGGAACAACAGAAAATTGATATGTTTATCATGACAAATCAAAAGTATTTCCCGGCAGAAAAAATGGTGTATTTAAAAGACAAATTAAGAACGATGGATGAAGAAAAATTTTCCTTAGTTTCAACAATGGAGTTTAAAGACCCCACAACGATTCTTTTGGTTTCTATCTTTCTTGGTACCTTGGGAATCGACAGATTTATGATTGGCGATACCGGTATGGGCATCTTAAAGTTGTTAACTTGCGGTTTATGTGGTATTATGACAATCGTTGATTGGTTCTCTATTTCTAAAAAGACAAAAGATTTAAATTTCAATAATTTAATGGCACTTGTATAATAAAATTCGGGCAATAACAAGTTATGGTCTTATTTATATTTGTTGTGGTATGGAACATTTTAAGAATCCTCGATGTTTCATGTCTTTTTTACAGACTGACAAGTATCCCATGTCCCACATGCGGGATGACACGCGCCCTTAACGCTCTTTTGCGCGGAGATTTCGTTACATATATGAAATACAACGCTTTTGCGTTACCCGTTGCATTGGTCTTTATGGGGGAATTGGTTTTTGTTGGTTTTAAAAAAACTGATCTTAGTTTTCACAGTTTTTCAGTGACTATTCTTGTTTTTAATTTTATTTACTATTTAATAAGGCTTTTTACAAAAACTATTCTATGAGGTGTACTTTATGAAAAAATTACTCGCATTATTGCTTTCCTTAACTTTTATATTTACTCTTTCTGCCTGTGCCGATAAACCGATTTCCACATCTGAAGACGTTTCTTCTCCGGAAGCCATGACAGAAGCACAAACTTCTACATCCGAAGAATCTTCTACAGAAGGTGCAGCCGAAACGCAAACTACTCCAAAGTGGAAAGAATTTTTAAGTGAATATGAAGCATGGGTTGACAAATATGTTGAACTGGCAAAAAACGTTTCTGATAACCCATCCGACCTCTCCATCCTTTCTGATTATACAGAAATGGCAGAAGAAGCGCTAGAGTGGCAAACAAAAGCCGATGAACTGTCTGCGGAACTTGAAGAAGCCTCTCCTGCCGAGTTGGTGGAATACTCCGCGGCACTTGCAAAAATTGCAACCAAACTTGCAAACGCTTATTAATATTTTCAAAATAAAAATGAGGCTGTCATATGACAGCCTCATTTTTTATTCCTTTATAGCAACTCTTTCTCCACCGCTTCGTTTAAGATATCAATTTTCTTTTCTCCATCTTCTATGGAATGGGAGGGAACGGAATAATAACACTTGATTTTTGGGTCTGTACCGGAAGGACGGATTACAAAGAAGCCACCGCCGGAAAGTTCAAAGTATAAAACGTTTGACGGTTCATAGCCGATGGCTGTTTTTTCGCCCGTTTTATAATCAAGTCTGTAATCTTCGTTATAATTTCTATATGCTAAAATTTCTGTATCGGCAATTTTTTTGAACGGATTTGCCTTTGCTTTTTCCATAAGCGCTGCCATTTTTTCCATACCGTCTAAGCCCGGCATGGTGATAGAAACTGTTCTTTCTACACAATACCCATATCTTTCATAAATGGAGCACATCGCATCGGCCAAAGTTACGCCTTTTCGTTTCATCACCGCAACAAGTTCACAAACGAGCAGCGTTGCGACAATTGCGTCTTTATCTCTTGCATATGTGCCGGGAAGGCAGCCATAGCTTTCTTCAAAGCCGAAATGGTATTTGCCAATTCCTGCATCGTCATATTTTTTGATTACTTCTGCAATAAAGCGGAAACCCGTGTAAACATCAAAAAGTTTCACGCCGTAATGCTCGGTAACTTTTCTTGTTAAATCAGTAGTAACAATGGTTTTTACCACGAAATCATCGGGAGAAAGTGTTCCCTTTTCTTTTTCAGAAGACAAAATGTAGTCTGTTAAAAGAACGCCCATCTGATTTCCGGTCATAACCTCGTATTCGCCCTGATTATTTTTTACCAAAACACCGATACGGTCAGCATCCGGGTCAGTTCCGAGTACTACATCTGCGCCAACCTTTTCCGCCAAAGCAATTGCCTGTTTAAACCCTTCTTTATCTTCGGGGTTCGGCGATTTTACCGTTGAAAAATCGGGGTCAGGCTGTGCCTGCTCTTCTACTACATAGATATTTTCATAGCCTGCGGCGCGAAGCGCTTCTGTTACGGGAATAAGTCCCGAACCGTGAAACGGCGTATAAACAATTTTTAAATCCTTTGCGGCATCATTTGCAACATCGGGATTTTTTCTGCACGCTAAAATTTCTTTTAGATAATCTGCGCGAAGATTATCTCCAATCATTTTAATAAGGCCTGCGCCTTTTCCTTCCGCTTCTGAAATGATTTTCACATCGCGGAAGATATCCATATTTTCAATATATTCTGTTACCTTTTTCGCATCCGCTACGTTTAACTGCGCACCATCTTCTCCATACACCTTATAACCGTTATATTCTTT
>JAZRET010000163.1:0-11774 GCA_045660945.1 Congzhengia sp. | reverse complement strand
ATTTATCAGAAGGGCAAGTGGAGCAAGTCTTAACTGCAGCAGGCATTAGATATGATTGGTATTTAAAAGTAAAAGAACTGAACACGCCTGTGCATTTAGATGCTACAATCGGAGAAGAAAACGATGCCGATGATATGTACAATTTTTTAGTCTGTGCTAATGACAAAGAAATAGTGCGCTTTGAAAACCAATCTTATATCGATTATATTATTGATTCTGCCATGTGCGGAGTCAAACTCGAAAGAGATAAAGAGATAATACACACCTGGCTAAAAAGTGTGAGAGACAATAAGGAACTGAGTCACTCTGAACTTGGAAAGAGATATCGCGTGAGCCGACCGACAGTGTCTGTTCTCATAAACAGGTTCGTTGACATCTGCCGTTTTATAAGGGATTGCGAAAATACGTTTTCTGAAAATCCAAACGGTGTAATTTATTTTCCCGAAATTGCAGAAAAAAATAAAATGCACAACGGAAAGAAAGTCCCCGGCGTAAAATGGGTCTCGCGGAATAGAAAGTGGATGGTTGAAATTGCCGTCTCCGGTAGGCATATATATATTGGTTATTTTGAAAAATACGAAAACGCGGTTCGCGCACGCCGTGATGCCGAAATAAAATATCGTGGTTTTAGCGATATTGAAATTTAAAAGAGCAACATAAGCGATTTGAGATAAAACCAAAGAAGCGGAAGACGCTTTGGAATAAAAATTTTTAAGGAGGTACTATTATGTACGAATTAATTATCAAAATTTTAGACAAGTCAAAAGAGGAAGGCGTGGATGTTCTTATTGCGCGCGATATGGTGGCAAAAGACATCGGCGGACACACAGACGAACTGATGAATGCATCGGCGGAGATTTCCACGCACTACGACTTCATTACAAAGTGCAGAAGAGAAAAAAGAACAGAACTTTTAAAAGAGTTCTGCGAACTTCTTGCTTCCGGTAGTGCTTTGGATATCAAGAAGTTCAAGGAGGCGCACGATGTATGAGAAAAAACAGATCCAATATAATTGCGTAAAGCGTACCGGGAAAATTCAGTATATCGTAATTCACGATACCGGAAATAAATCAAAAGGCGCGAATGCCGATGCGCATTTCAACTATTTCAACGGCGGAAATCGAAATTCCTCCGCAGATTTCTTTGTAGATGATAAAAAGGTCCTGCAGGTGAATGACTACACAAAGTATGCGACGTGGCACGTTGGCGATGGCAAAGGAAAATATGGTATCACCAACCAGAATTCTGTAGGCATCGAGATATGTGTAAATGAAGGCGGAGACTACCACACGGCTTTTCTAAAGGCGGTGGAACTGACGAAGGGGCTTATGGCTGAACTCGGTATCCCGGCAGATAGAGTCGTTCGCCATTACGACGCGAGCAGAAAGAGCTGCCCTGCTTCAATGAAGGCGAACGGTTGGGCTTACTGGCAGGATTTTAAAAACAGAATTGCAGGTGAGAATGAAATGAAAGAGTGTAAATTCACGGACATTAAAGAGCACTATGCCGCAGAACAGATTAAAGATTTGTTTGAAATGGGCATCGTGAACGGCATGGATGAAACCCACTTTGCGCCGAATGAACCCGTGACACGCGGTCAGGTCGCAATCATGGTGAGAAACGCCATTCGTTATATCACTGGGAAGTAGGAGGTGCAAAAGTGGATATCGTAACTTGGATTAAAATGGTGTGCGGTGCCATAGCGGGTCTGCTGTCATACGTTTTCGGAGGTTTGGATGTGCTCTTGACTGCGCTTCTGATTTGTATCGTGATTGATTACATCACCGGCATTTGTGCTGCAATTTATCAAGGGAGACTGAACAGCACAACCGGATTTCGTGGCATTCTGAAGAAAGTCGTCATTCTGCTTGTTGTGGCACTCGCGTACACCGTGGGTCACATCGTTGGAGTAGATTCTGTTCGTGATTTGGTGATAGGGTTTTACATAGCGAACGAAGGGATTTCCATCCTGGAAAATGCCGGTAGAATGAATGTGCCGGTTTGCAAGCAACTCGCAGTGATTTTAGAGCAACTGCGTGAGCAAACTGAAGACGATGATAAAAAGGAATAAAGTCAAAACCGCGGGTAGATACACCCGCGGTTTTTTGTTTTTATAGTTTGTATTTCCCTTTTAAATGTAGAAAGAATTCTACAACTGCTATTCGCACGATTGGTGATTCTTGAGATAAATCCAAGCGCCCGTCTTTGCTCAAATGCTTTGTGATTTCGGTGTCATATTCCTGGAGTTTTGCGTTGCCGTTTTCCGACATATCAGAACCAATGATATAATCCAGATTGACATTGAGTTCATCTGCAAAGCGGGCCAAAATTTCTAAATTTGGATTTCTGCGGTTTGTTTCGTAGTTTGCCAAACAACTCCGGGAGACGAATAATCTCTTCGCAAGTGTTTCTTGCGATAGGTGCATTACCTCGCGGACTTGTCGCATCCTCGTTCCTACTGTTCTCTCGTGTGTTTTCTTCATGGTGATGTCCTTCCCTTTTGATGTATTTATCAAATAGGGATGCGGTTACAATCACGTTACAACCAAAACAATTTTTCGAGAAAATTAAAAACCCTCGAAACGTTGTTGTTTCAAGGGTTTTCTGTGGTACACCATCAGGGACTCGAACCCTGGACACCCTGATTAAGAGTCAGGTGCTCTACCAGCTGAGCTAATGGTGCTTGTTTTCTCGACAAGAATAAATTATAGCACATATATTTCCATTTGTAAAGCCTTTTTTGAAAAATTTTGCGTTTTGCGAAAACAAGCACCCTTTTTCGGTGGTGCCTTCACTGATTTCTCGCTAGTATTGCTTTTTTCGACGCTTTATGATAAGATACATATAATACTTATTTATTATCGGAGTGTTGTTTGTGAAAACAGTTGAAGAGAGATTAAAAAGCTATGAACCTCTGTGGGAAAATTGGTCTTATTCAGGCAATTTCCTTGGCGAGGGCGCAATGTCGAGCGTTTTTGAAATTCATTCTTCCGCAATGGGATTTCAGGAAATTGCCGCATTAAAAATCATCACAGTAAAATCAAATTTGCGTGGCGAAGTTCAGATCCCGGAAAGCACCATCAATGAAATCAAAATCCTTCAGACTCTTTCCAGTTGTCCTAATATTATTCAGTATCACGACAGTACACAGCGAAAGATTTACAACGACGAAAACCGACTTGCCGGAATTGACATCCTCATCAAGATGGAAAAACTAAGATCCTTAAACGAGGCTGATAAATTAACAGAATCACAGATTATAAAGCTCGCGAAAGACATGTGCACCGCGCTGATCTGTGCTGCTGAACACAACATTATCCACCGGGATATCAAACCGCAAAATATTTTTGTAGACAAAGACGGCGCCTATAAACTCGGTGATTTTGGAATTGCCAAAATCGTATCCGAATTTTCCGGTTCCTACACGATGAACGTTGGCACACTTGCATACACTGCGCCCGAAATCCAAAGCGCACATTCCGGAAAATACGACATTGCTTCTGATATATATAGTCTTGGTCTGGTATTATATGTTTTCTTAAACAACGGCTATATGCCCTTTGCAAAATCATGTTCTTCTTTGAACGAAGCAATCTTAAAGCGTCTTTCAGGCGCACCATTCCCTTCTCCGGCAACGGGAAGTAAAAACTTAAAAACAATTGTGATGCGTGCATGTAATGCAGATCTTGCAAAGCGATATCGTTCGCCAAAAGAAATGCTCGACGATTTAGAGCTTCTTTCTACCGGCGGTCGAAAGCTGATCGCAGACCCTTTTGCTACGCTTGATGCAAATATTGATTTGGTCGAAGTCTCCGCTCCCACTCTCGTAAGCAGTTTCTCCCCGTCGGGAAGTCGGGGGACAGAAATGCACGCAGGAAGTTCTCCGGAAAAAGCAATCTCTGGTTCGAAGAGCCGATTGCGCATTAATATGTCTTCCTCGAGTAGATCCACGCCCGCTTCGGAGAGTTCCGCTGTCCACTCTGCTTCTGCCGATTCTTCCGTTCCAAAAACAGACGCTTCTATGACCAGTCGGGGAAGCAGATTAAAAATCAATATGCGTTCCTCCGCTCCAAAAGACACGCCTGCAGTTTCCGTTTCTCACGAAGAAACACCCAAAAAGGAAAACGAAGAAAGCAAAGATACTTCTTCACGCTTCAGCAGGGCTCCAAATCTATAATATAAAAACAGGTGAAACAAATGACAATGACATCTGCCCCTCGCAGATTTGTGGGCACCGCGCCCACTTCTGCAAGCATGGGTTATCATGCTCCAGCAAAATTAATTATTTTTACGGATATTTCAAAAGAACCCTCCGTGATAAAACTGAATAAAAATATGACTCTGGGTCGAAAGGTCCCGGATAACACGCCCGACATTTCTTTGGAGTCTCCGATTGTTTCAAGAAACCACGGGCAGTTTCTAGTGATGCCCGATGGCGTTTACTATAAAGATTCGGGAAGTTTTAACGGTACGTTTATAAACGATGTTCTATACAGAAAACACACCGTTTCTGTTGACACGCCCATCAAATTAAAAGACGGCGATGTAATTCGAATTGACTGCAATCACAACACAGCTTCGCACACAGATGCCGTGACCATCGTTTTTTCCACATCTTATGATGCCCGTTCTAAATGGAGGAAATTAGAAGCGAAGACAAAAAACGTTTCCATCGGACTTTCCGTAAAAGGCATTACGGAATTCGATATGCGTAAGATTCAAAAACCAAACGCACAGTTAACGGTGCACGATACAGGACTCACACTAACCAATTCTGCCCGTTCAAACGCGCTTTGGTATCACAACTTACCGGTTTACGAGAAGGTGTTTGTGAAAAACAAGGATGTTTTCAAATCAAACAACAGTTTTGTTTTTTATGATAAAGGGTGTTTTTTTTATAGCGTTTGTCTCGTAACCGAACCGGGACTTCAGATAAATCTTGCTGAGACACATGTTTCAGATAAAATGCGCAAAAAAGTGCTTTTGAAAGATATCAAATTAACCGTTGACAAAGGTGACTTTGCTCTGATTATCGGTGGTAGTGGCGCAGGAAAATCAACATTTATGAACTCCATCCTCGGAAAATACGATATCACGGGCACAATCTCTATCGGTGGTCATATTGCAAACGGAAATGCCGATTTAACATCGAGTATTGCGTACGTTCCGCAGACGTTACCAATTAGAAAAGAAGAAAAATTAATAGATGTCGTTACGGATACGTGCGTTTTAAGATGCAAACGGAATCTGTCAAAGAGCGAAAGAACGCAGTTCGTTTTGTCTGCTTTAGATTCCCTCGGCTTAAAGAGCAAAGCAAATATGGAAATTAAAAAACTTTCCGGCGGCGAGCAACGCCGTGCAGCAATCGCAAACGAAGTGGTAACTGATGCCGATATTTTCTTTTTAGATGAGCCTGATTCCGGCCTTGACCCCAAAAGTGGTATGGAACTGATGAACAACTTAAAAGCACTTTCAGACGTCGGAAAAATCGTTATGCTGATTTCGCACAACTACGCTTCCTATCCTTCGCCCGAACAAATTTACACAAAGGTTATCATTTTAGCAAAAAGTAATCGCGACGGAATCGGAAGACTGGCCTTTTGCGGCTCTGTGACGGAGGCACTCGAGTTCTTTGACGTCAGCGCGCTGAAAGACATCACAAAACTGATTAACCCTACATCAGAAAACGGCGAAGGGCGCGCAGATGAATTTGTTGAAAAGTTCAGGAGGATGTACGATTATGGATTCTAAAGCATTGTTACAAATTCAAATATACACTCGAAAGTTTTTTCGAACATTAAAAAGAGAAAGCTTTATTTCCATTTTAATTGGTGTCGCTATTACAGTCATCGTGATGTCCGTAACAAAAAAGAATATGTTCGAAACATTTGAAGGTTCCAAATCCGGCTTGTTCTCTTTGATTTGCGTATGTATCTGGATTGGAATTTTTAACTCGATTCAGCTCGTATGTCGCGAGAAAAACGACATCGTAAAAGACGAACTCGATAAATCTTTAAACGCATCATCCTATATGGCGGCGCACTTTATCTATCAGTTCTTTTTGTGTGCCATTCAAAGTCTTATCGTGTTTCTTATTTTTATGTTTTATACATCAGATAAAGGTGATATCGGCGTTCCTTTGTATTATTTGATTACCATTTTTTTGATTATGTTTGCATCCGATGCCATGGCGTTTGTCATTTCGTGTGCGGTTCCGAATCCAATTACCGCAATGACGGTTATGCCGCTTCTTTTATTAATACAACTCGTTATGGCAGGTGTGCTTTTCGAACTTTCGGGAATTTCGGAAGTTGTCGCACTTTTTACGATGAGCAAATGGGGCATGGAAGCGTTTGGTAACATCGGTAACATCACAAACATACCATCCCTGCAAGAAGAAAAGTTTGTTGATCTTCCGGAACAGTTTCATCCTGAATCCTGGATTTCTGATACGGACCTCTCAAAATACGGCGGCGGTGGTGAAGAAATTCTTTTATGCTGGATGTGTTTTATCGCATTTATTGTTGCCTTTTATTTTTTAAGCGTTGTTGCGCTAAAAGCAACCACCCGTAAAATCAAGAAATAAAAAAAAGTACTGGTATAACGCCTCGTTATATCAGTACTTTTCTTTTAAGAATAAGCTTATTTCATGTTGTTTTCATAAGCTTCGATCATTTTCTTAACCATCATACCGCCAACAGAACCGGCTTCTCTGGATGTGAGGTGGCCGTTGTAGCCCTGTTTTAAGTTTACGCCAACTTCCTGCGCAACTTCCATCTTAAAACGATCCATAGCTTCCTTTGCTTCAGGAACAACTACTTTGTTATTGCTTTTCATTTAAAACACTCCTTTTTTTTAAATTTTGTGACGTTTCCTTGTCACAACTTTATTTTGCGCCGTCATTGCTTTAAAATACAAGGAAATCTCTTCTTGCTTTGATAATTTTTGAAAATGCGCAAAAACTTCTATTGAGAAAAAAATTTTCAAAAAACACTTTACATTTTCTAAAAAATGTGGTAGAATAACTATTGTTCATTTTGGTCATGCTGCTGTGGCACAGATGGTACCGCAACGCCTTGGTAAGGCGTAGGTCGGCGGTTCAACTCCGCTCAGCAGCTCCAAAAATCCGTACGCTTCTGCGTGCGGATTTTTTGTTTTTCTTTGTTTCTTTTTATTTTTACTACATTTTTCAAATAATCATTGAAAAATATTGGAATTCGTGCTATTATATATGATGGAAGTAAATTTTTTAAGTTTTAATCAAAGGAGTGTTTTTATATGGCAAAAGTAGTAACAATGGGCGAAATTATGCTTCGCTTATCCACACCGGGTTTTGAAAGATTCCTGCAGGCTGACGAATTCGACGTATGTTACGGCGGCGGCGAAGCAAACGTTGCTGTTTCTTTGGCAAATTACGGCCACGACGCAGAATTCGTGACAAAAGTTCCGGAAAATCCGATTGGCGAATGCGCAGTAGCCGCTTTACGTAAAATGAACGTAAAAACCGATAATATCGCGAAAGGTGGCGAAAGACTCGGTATTTACTTTTTAGAAACAGGTGCCGCTATGCGTGCATCTAACGTTGTTTATGACCGTGCACATTCTTCGATTTCAACAGCAGTTGCTGAAGATTTTGATTTTGATAAAATTTTTGACGGTTGTGACTGGTTCCACTTTACAGGTATCACACCTGCTGTTTCCGATGCTGCTGCAGTTCTTACAAAAGAAGCATTAAAGGCGGCGAAGAAAAAAGGCGTAAAAGTTTCCTGCGACTTAAACTTCCGCAAAAAACTCTGGACCAGCGAAAAAGCACAGAAAGTTATGACAGACCTCATGCAGTATGTTGACGTTTGTATCGGTAACGAAGAAGATGCTGAAAAAGTATTAGGCTTTAAACCCGGCGACACCGATGTTACAAGCGGCGAATTAGAACTTGCAGGTTATAAGAGTATCTTTGAGCAGATGGTTGAAAAGTTCAACTTTGAATATGTAGTATCTTCTCTTCGTGTTTCTCACTCTGCTTCTGACAACGGCTGGTCTGCTTGCATCTACTCCCGTGATACAAAAGAATTCTATCACTCCAGAGAATATAGAGTACATCCCATCGTTGACCGCGTAGGCGGTGGCGATAGTTTTGCCGGTGGCGTTATCTGCGGCATGCTCGACGGAAGAGATTTTAAATCTGCATTAGAATTTGGTGTTGCAGCCTCTGCTTTAAAACACACCATCCCCGGCGATATGAACATGGTTTCCCGCAAGGAAGTTGAAGCCTTAATGGGCGGCGACGGCAGTGGCCGTGTACAGAGATAAGAAAGGCGGTACATAAAATGGATATGTTTAAAGAACTTTCAAATATTGGCATTATTCCCGTCGTAAAAATTAACGACGCGGAAAAAGCAGTTCCGCTGGCAAAAGCACTCTGCAAAGGCGGATTAAATGCTGCTGAAATCACATTCAGAACAGACGCAGCTGAAGAAGCAATTAAAAATATTGCGAAAGAATGCCCCGATATGTTAGTTGGTGCAGGTACAGTACTTACGATTGAACAGGCAGAACGTGCATTAAACGCAGGCGCAAAATTCATCGTTAGCCCCGGTTTTAATCCGGTGGTTGTACAGTGGTGTTTAGATCACGGCGTTACACCGCTTCCGGGTTGCACCACACCTTCTGAAATTGAACAGGCGTTATCTTTAGGCCTTAAAGTTGTAAAATTCTTCCCCGCAGAACAGAGCGGAGGCCTCGCGAAAATCAAAGCAATGTCTGCACCCTACGGCGGCATTAAGTTTATGCCCACCGGCGGCGTAAGTTTAGACAACGTAAACAGTTACTTAAACGATAAATGTATCATCGCATGCGGCGGTAGTTTCATGGTAAAAGAAAGTTTCATCGACAACGAAAACTGGGATGAAATTACCCGTCTTACCCGTGAATCCGTGGAAATCATGTTAGGTCTTGAAGTTGGCCACATTGGTATCAACCACGAAAATTTAGAAGAAGCGCAGAAAACCGCAGAAATGCTTTCCATCTTAACCGGAAAAGAAGTAAAAGACGGAAACAAGAGCATGTTTGTTACTTCTCAGTTTGAACTGATGAAAGCAAAAGGTCCCGGAAGATGCGGTCATATCGCGATTTTAACAAACAGCGTTGATCGCGCAGTTTATCACCTTTCCGCACGCGGCGTAAAATTCGACGAATCCACCGCAACATTTAACCCCGACGGCACAAGAAAATTCATTTACCTCGCAGAAGAATACGGCGGTTTTGGTATTCACTTTATCCAGAAAAAATAATTTTGAAAAGCACCGACAAAAGTCGGTGCTTTTTTATGAAAACTTTATTCAAAATGCCAACTTTTGACCGTTTTTTGTATTGATTTTGAAGATAGTTCGTGGTACAATAACTTTTAACGAAAGGGGCTGTTTTTATGCTTACAAAATACGCAGATGAAGGTTTTATAAAATCCAATTTGAAAGACTTCGACTTTTTTCATGCGCCGTCTGACCGCGCTTATTGGGACGGTTTAAAAGAATACGTAAAAGATTATATTCGTGTTTCTTTGGAAAAATTTGAAACTTACACATTTGAACCTCTCACGCTTTCTTCTTACCGTGAGTTTCACACCTTAAATGACCGTGTAAGATTTGAAGCAAAGTATTTCAGCCGCCGTCACGCACTGATTGCATATACTTTGGCAGAAGTTACAGAGAATGAAGGAAAATATACAGAAAAAATCGCAGACCTTGTGTGGATGATGCTAGAAGAGAGTTCCTGGGTGATCCCTGCACACGTACATCTCTGGGGCAGAAGTGAAGAATCTCTTCCTGACTGCGAGCATCCAATTATTGACCTTTTTGCCGCAGAAACTGCAGCAAGTTTAGCGTTTACATATTTTGTGATGAAAGATAAGTTTGATGCATTTTTAAACAGTACAAAACTTTCTGAAAGAATTGAAATCGAAGTGAAAAAGCGCGTCATTGACCGCTTTTTAGATACGCACCACTGGTGGACAGGTTTCCGCGGCGAACGCGCCGGAAACAACTGGAATCCGTGGTGTACCTCAAACATTTTAATCGCGCTTTCTGTTTTTGAAAAAGATCCGGAAACGAAAGCGGCTGTTATTTGCCGTGCTTTAAAGAGTTTGAGTCTTTATTTTAATGAATACCCGAAAGACGGTGCTTGCGACGAAGGCCCTGACTATTGGTATCACTCCGGCGGCACGGCGATTATGTGCCTCTACCTCATGAAAGGTATGACCGGCGGTGCCATCAACGAGATGCAGAATCCTCAGGTGCAGAACCTTGCAGAATACATTCCCAACGTGCAAATTACAGATGAATTCGCAACGAATTTTGCAGATTGCGCAGGTAAAGTTCCCGTTCGTTGCGGCGCACTTTACAAATTCGGCGAAATGACAGAAAACAAAACACTCCAAAACTTTGCGAAGTTCTTCTGTCTCCGAGATGGTCGCGTTCCGGTAAATTATACCAGACCAGAAATTACACCGATTCTCTTTATGGCAGAACTCCTTTCAAAAGCACCGTTTGAAGAAGAGGATTTTAATTTCACTGCTGAGCACTATTTTGAAAGCACAAACGTGCTCACGGCTCGTTTCGGAAAAACGCTTGATAAAGGGATTTTCTTTGCCGCAAAAGGCGGAAACAACAACGAGTGCCATAACCACAACGACGTTGGAAACTTTATTGTGTTCAAAGACGGAACGCCTTTTATCGTAGACAGTGGCCCGATGGTTTACAGCGCCTTAACCTTTAAAGAAGAAACGCGCTACACCATCTGGACAAATAAAAGCGAATACCACAACACGCCGACAATTGGTGGCAAAAATCAGCCGGTCGGAAAAGAATATGCAGCAACGGATGTTTCTTTTGAATCAAGTGAAAATGAATTCTCGCTTTCTATGGATTTAAAAGAGGCGTATGAAAACAAAGACACAATTAAATTTTTCAAAAGAACTTTCGTCGGCGACAGAACGAATGACTCAATCACAGTTACAGAAAATTACGAACTTGTAGATGACGCACCGATTACATTAAACTTCATGACGACCGTGCCCTTTGAATTTAAAGGTGACTGTGCAGTTTTAACTGCAGAAAACGGCGTATCTGTAACACTTTCGATGAACTTCTCTGAATTTAACATCGAAACAGAAACGATTTCACACCCCGAAGACGGACATATTATGAATTCTTGGGGCGGAACGCTTTACCGCACAAGATTTACACTGAAAAAACCCGAAAAAGCAGGAACGATTGCATACACGATTCAATAAAAGAGAGGTTTTTCCTATGCTAAAAAAGTTTTTAGACAAAGAATTAATCAAAAAGAATTTAACAGACTTTTGTATGTTTAAAAAGCCCTCAGACCGTGCTTATTGGGATCGTTTTAAAGAGCCACTCCAATCTTTTTTTAAAGATGCGCACGAAAAATATGACGACTATAACTTTCCTCCCCTCACGCTCTCTTTATTCCGTGAGTTTCACACGCACGATAACCGTTCAAGATTTGAAGACCAGTATTTTATCCGCCGTAACGCGCTTATCGCATACACCTTGGAAGAAGCCGTTGTAAACGAAGGAAAAAACCTTGAAAAAATCGCAGATCTCGTCTGGATGATTTTAGAAGAAAGCACCTGGGTTATTCCTGCACATGTGCATCTTTGGGGCGATAAAGACGAGTCTCTTCCAAACTGCGAGCATCAAATTATCGATCTTTTTGCCGCAGAAACAATGGCAACTTTGGCATTTGTCTATTATCTG
>JAZRET010000162.1:0-1121 GCA_045660945.1 Congzhengia sp. | reverse complement strand
TCTTTGATAATCTTTACGATTTCTTCAAACAGTGCATCGGTTCCGTCGTTTTTGATGGTGCCATAGCCCTGCGCCATAATTCCCAAAGGGTCAGAGAGCGCAATGCCAACACGCGCATCGCCGAAATCAATTCCCATCAGTCTCATAAAAATCTCCATTCCGCCGCCATACATCGGCACAAATAGTAATTAAAATCTCTCTTATCCGTATGGCTAAGGAATGATAAGAGATTTTTGCGCCCATGTGCGTTTCTGAGCAAACGCGAAGAAAATTTCGCACGGGCAATTCATTCCGCCGGAGGCGATAACGAGAAAGGAACTTTCACGTTATCACCTTTTCTTATTTTATAAACTCCATCGCAAACGTTACATTTTTTTGTGCAAGGAGTTTTAATTCTTGTGTTTTTTCCGTCAAAGACGCTGTTTTTTCATCATAATGCGCAAACAATTCGTCAAAAAGTTTTAAAAGTTCTTCCTTTTCAAACTGTTCCACATCTACTTTTTCTTTTACGCCGACATACTCTAAAAAGCCGTTTACTTTCGGGTCATAAGAAAGACCGATTGCAGGAATTCCCGACTGTGCGGCGTAAATAAGCGCATGGAGGCGCATTCCCAAACACAAGTGACAAGCGCCAAAAATTCCTATCATTTCTTCTGCGCTATACTGATTTTTCAAAAGATAACTTTCTGTTTTTAAATGTTTTTGCAGTTCTTTTGAAATGTTTACATCATCCGGATACTGCAGCGGAACGAGTACCGGAAGGCATTCATACTTCTCACAAATTTCTGTAACCCCATCTGCGAGTTCTTCTAAATAGGTAGGCTTTGTATTTTTCCACGCACGCACAGAAATGCCTAAAAGTTTTTTCTCCCTCGCGATGCCTTCATTTTCAAAAATTTCATTGACGCGCGCCTCGCTGCAAGCAGAAAGCGTAAGCGCCGGGTCTGCCGTAACTTCTGCATTTTTACATTCTACGCCCATTTCCTGAATCTGCGAAAAAGACACTTCATCTCTGAGCGTGATTTTATTTGCACAATTTAAAACATCGCGCACTTTTTTCTTGTTTTTCTCATTCTTCACAGGCCCGATACCGTTTGCATAAATCATCACGGGAGTGCGTT
>JAZRET010000161.1:0-3932 GCA_045660945.1 Congzhengia sp. | reverse complement strand
GGCCTTTTCTCTGCGAGAAAAGCCATTATGCAGTATGCGCAGCTTAAAAATCTTCCCAATGTATCTGTTGATAATATTTATACGGGAAATGGAGTGAGCGAACTCATCAATCTTAGTCTTTCTGCGCTTTTAGACAATGGCGACGAGGTTTTGATACCGTCTCCTGATTATCCTCTTTGGACGGCGTGCGTAACATTATCCGGCGGAAAAGCGGTGCATTACATATGTGACGAACAGTCTGAGTGGTATCCCGATATCGAAGATATTAAAAGTAAAATCACAAGAAAAACCCGCGCAATTGTTATCATTAACCCCAATAATCCTACGGGTGCATTGTATCCGAAAGAGGTGTTGGAAGGAATCGTAAAAATAGCAAGAGAGCATCAGTTAATTATCTTTTCAGATGAAATTTACGATCGCTTGGTTATGGATGGAGAAGAGCATATCTCGATTGCTTCTCTCGCGCCCGACCTTTTCTGTGTGACGTTCAGTGGGCTTTCCAAATCTCACATGGTTGCAGGATTTCGCGTGGGTTGGATGATTTTGAGCGGAAATAAAGCCATTGCAAAAGATTATATCGAAGGCATCAATATGCTTTCTAATATGCGCCTTTGCTCTAACGTTCCGGCGCAGTCAATTGTGCAGACGGCTCTGGGCGGGTATCAAAGCGTAAAGAATTATATCGTTCCGGGCGGAAGAATCTGTGAACAGAGAGATTATATTTATAAAGCATTAAACGACATTCCCGGTCTTTCGGCAGTAAAACCCAAAGCGGCGTTTTATATCTTCCCGAAAATTGACACGAAAAAGTTTAATATCACAAATGATGAGCAGTTTGCGTTAGACCTTCTGCGTGATAAAAAAATTCTTCTCATTAACGGAAAAGGCTTTAACTGGAAAGAACCGGACCATTTTCGCGTGGTATATCTTCCGCGTGTGGAAGTTTTAGAAGATGCAGTTGGGGAACTCGCAGACTTTCTAAGTCATTATAAACAGATGTGAAAAAGAAAGCAGGTATTAGCATGAAAGCACTCATTACAGGCGCAAGTTCCGGCCTTGGTTGGGATATGGCACACATTTTGTCCGAAAAAGGATACGACATCATTGCGGTTGCACGCCGCGAAGAAAGACTTCTGAAGTTAAAAGAAGAACTTTCTACGGATGTCGAAATCGTTGTAGCGGACGTCACGAAAATTACGCAAGTGAGAGAACTTGCAAAACGCGCTCAGGAAGTGGATATTTTAATTAATAATGCAGGATTTGGCGTGTTTGGTGCGTTTTTAGAAACACCACTCGATGACGAACTTAAGATGCTTGACACCAATGTGCGTGCTCTGCATATACTGACGAAACTCTTTTTAAAGGAATTTAAAAAGAGAGACAGTGGTCATATTTTAAATGTGGCGTCACTCGCGGCGTTTTTCCCGGGACCGCTTTTTGGGGCATATTATGCAACAAAAGCGTATGTGTTGAGGCTAACCCAGGCGATAGCGGAAGAGTTGCGCCGCGAAAAAAGTAATGTAAAAATCAGCGTTCTTTGCCCCGGACCGGTAAAAACGGAATTTGAAGCAGTGGCAAAAGTTTCGTTTGGTAAAGGAACGGAAAAAGCAGGAAAACAGATTATTTTAGGAAGCAGAGAAGTCTCTGAATACGCGATTAAAAAAATGCTGAAAGGCAAACAAATCATTGTTCCGGGTGTGTGGATGAAGATTGCAATTTTCTTCCGCAGAATTCTTTCGGAAAAAGCGGCGGCAAAAGTTTTATATTTCGTACAAAGTAAGAAAATGTCTGCAAAATAGATAGGCAGGAGACAAAATGAGAGCAATACTGTGCGCATTAAATGCAAAATATATTCATACAAATTTGGCTGTGCGCTATATACAGGCGTTTTTAAAAAAACACGCAAAGGATGTAGGCGTAGAAATTATAGAAGAAACAGTCAACACAAAAGATGAAATAGTATTAGAAAAAATTATGAAGCAGTCGCCTGATGTGGTGTTGTTTTCTGTTTATATTTGGAACGCGCAGACGGTGTTAAAACTATGTGAAAAAATCCGCGAACAAAAACCTGAAATTATCATTGTACTCGGCGGTCCGGAAGTGAGTTTCTGTGCAAAAGAGTACCTTTCTTATCCGTTCGTAGATTTTGTGCAGTGCGGAGAGGGCGAGCGTCCGACGGCAGTTTTGCTTAATTCTCTTTTAAACGGGAAAGAAATCCCAAACGGCTATGGAATCTGCTATAAAAATGGCGACGATTTTGTTATAGAAGGGCAGTACGCAGAGCCGGATTTAAATGATTTAGAAAGTCCCTATACGGAGGAATACATTTCTGCCGTTTCGGGAAGACTCGCTTATTTTGAGTCATCCCGCGGGTGTCCGTTTTCTTGCGCGTTTTGCTTGTCGGGCGCGTGTAGGGGCGTAAGAAATTTTAATTTAGATTATGTAAAGGAAGCGCTTTTAAAGTTTTTAGAAAGCGGCGTTAAAACGGTAAAATTTGTGGATCGTACGTTTAATACAGATTACAGGCGTGCCGATGAAATCATTTCGTTTTTACTGGAGCATAGCGGAGAAAAACCGAAGGTGTGTTTTCATTTTGAAATCGCGGCAGATATTTTAAAGGAGAGTACACTAAAACTTTTGCAAAAAGCGCCAAAAGGCTTGTTTCAGATTGAAGCAGGCATTCAGAGTTTTAACGAAAAAACACTCTCTGCTGTCACGAGAAAAAATAATGTGGATGAAGTGTGCAAAAATGTGCGCGCACTTTTAGAAAATAAAAACGTGCATACGCACGTTGACTTAATTGCAGGGCTTCCCTATGAAGACTATGAAAGTTTTAAAGTGAGTTTTAACCGTGCGTTTGATTTAAAGGCAGATATGCTGCAATTGGGCTTTTTAAAACTCTTGCACGGAAGCAGATTGCGAACGGAAAAAGAACAACACGGATTTGTGTTTGAAAAAAATGCTCCATACACCGTAAAAGCCACAAAATGGCTCACAGAAGAAGAAATGGAGCGCCTTGTGAATGTAGAAGACGCAAATGAGAAAATATATAATTCGGGACGTTTCAAAGAGTCTCTTTCCTATGTGTCAGAAGTTTCAAAGAAAACACCGTTTGATTTGTTTTTAGGATTTGGGAAAAAGCCTTCTATGTCATTAGATACATATACGGAAGCATTATATCATTATTTTTGCAGCCTTCCAAATGTAGAGGAAAAAGTGTTGCGGGACTTTATGTGCATTGACAGACTCAGAACAAACAGCACAGCGAAACTTCCGGAAGTTTTAAAAATAAAAGATGCACGCAAGAAGAAAATCGCAAATACACTTCCAAAGGTAGAAAAAAACACAAAACGCGCGATTTGTATTTTGTATTCACAAGAAAAAATTGTCTATGCGGATTATCGCGATGGGGATCTCCCGCCGTATAAACTGCATTTTGTAAAAGATCAAAAAAGCATCGTTTAAAAACGATGCTTTCATTTTTATCAAGTTATTTTTTCTCATTTTCGCTACGGTCTGCAATCCAGCCGGTAATGAGCTTAAAAATATTTGCAGAAACTGCAACCTGCATGACAAGGTCATTGGAACGGTCTTCCTGCGCGGAGAGCACGGGTTTTACTACCGATTGAATTTGCTCTGTTACAAAAGAAAATGCTTTTGCATGATTTTTTACGAAAGACGCATAAACTACTTTTAATTCTTCTTCCGTCATATCAGCAGGGATGATTTTAGAAATAATCGAAATACTCAAAGTCTGCTTTAAAATACAAACGATGATGAGATACGCAAGGTGCATCCGGGAATACTTCTTTTTGATCGGTGCGGGAATGATTTTCATTTTTACATAATTGTTTACCATCGTCGATGTAATAAAGCGGTCGTCGTTTGATACAGCGGCAAAGATGGAAAGATATTCAGAAAGAAGGATTACA
>JAZRET010000160.1:0-4415 GCA_045660945.1 Congzhengia sp. | reverse complement strand
TATATAGAAACGCTCTATTTGAGTTCCGTTTTTGCGTTCTGCAAGGCAAAACCGAACAAATCTATTCGTCACTCTCTGCCCGTAATTTTGCCATGCGTTCCGCTAATTCGATTTTCCGTTCTTCTGAAATCTGCTGCGGCGGGTTTATCTTGATCCATTTTGTCGGGATATGTGCGTACAAGCTGCCGTCTGAATTTTCAGCAACAATCTCAACCTCATCGGGATATTTCTCTTTCAGTTTCTTAATTCTGCTGATGTACTTCCCTTGCGAGAACGAAACTGTTGCCCTTTTGTCGCCCTTGTAAAACTCAATCGCATTTTCTTTCAAATCACCACTAACCGTTGCTCCCATCGTTTTCTCTCCTTTCTTTCAAAATCCGTTCCTGATAGTCACACAAAGCCGTGATAAGGTTTCTGATAATCGGTGTTGCCTTATGTTTTTCAATCAATTCGCCCGACCTTTGGATGAAAGCATCCCAATATTCATCCGTTTCTTCGACTTCGTAAAACTCCTGATACATCTTGTAGAAATCACCGAACATTTCAAATTCCGGCGTTCCCCTTGCTAACTGTTTACTCGCCATATCAACCCTCCCATACCGTGAACGGTGAATCATCTATCGGCTCGAATCTGTTTATGTCTGTCAGTTCAACAAATTTCATCAAATCACCGTTAAATTCCATCTTGACCGTTCCAATCTTGCCTTGCCTGTTCTTCTCAATCTTGCAACCTTTTTTCTTGCCTTCATCATCCAGATTCCACAACAGGATAATCACGCTTGCGTCTTGCTCAATGTCGCCGCTTTCCCTAAGTTCGCTCATTGTCGGTTCTTTATCTTCCCGCCCCACGCTTGCCCTGTTTAGCTGCGACAGCACTATGACCGGTATTTGTAAATCCGTTGCGATTGCTTTCAGGCTGTGACTTATTTCCCCGACTTCCGCAAATCTGTTTCCCCGATATCTGCCTTCCGGCTTTATCAGTTGCAGATAGTCAACAATGATTACATCGTATTCCTCGTTCTTGCATAATGCCTTGATGCTGTTGACTGTCTGACTTCCTGTTGTGACTACGATATGCTCTTTCGTTTCGAGGATTTCGTTTGCCCTGTCAAATCGTGGCTTTTCATCACCCGTAAAATTGACCGCCCTCTTGATCCTTGTCAGTCCGATTCCGCTAACCGCAGATACAAACCGTTCGTAAATCTGATTTTCAGGCATTTCAAGATTGAAATATCCAATCTTCTTTCCGAGTTCCGAAAAGTGATTTGTCATTTGCGCCGCAAACGCCGACTTGCCTACCGCTGGTCTTGCGCCTATCACGATCATGTCACCGCCTTCAAATCCACCGACAAAATCATTCAAGGTTGCAAATTCCATTTTGATCTTTGGTTTTTCGGATTCCTTGAAATAGTTGTCCTTGTTTTCCTTCGTGATCTCTGCAAGCGTTTTCGTCCTTTTGTTTTGCCTGTCGGATAGTCCGTCAACAACCATTGCCAGATAGTCAAGCGTTTCGCCTAGGTTGTCCGAATTGACCTCGATCCTGTTCAGCGTGTCGGATAGTTGTTTCGCTTTATGCGCCTTCAAGATTTCGTTTCCGTCTGCCGCTATTGTGGATAATGACGCATTTCCTATCAGTTCGCGGATTTTCTTGTCGATGATATCAACAGGTATGCCCGTCCTTGTGTGCAGCTTTTGAACAATCACTCCGGCGGAAACGCCTTCTTCGTTTTCGTATGCCGCCTGATATATCCCGAAAGCACTCGCACATATCTCGTCACGGAACATCGAACAGTCAAGCGTTGTAGGCAATTCATCCATCGCAGAACCATCTGTCACAATGAGCGAACCAATGACGGACTCTTCCGCGTATGCCTTATTCAATCTGTTTCACCCCTTTCATGTATTCTTCAAACGGGATAGGATCAATCCCTTGCATTTCACATCCCCTGACATATTCGATCAACTGTGACTTGAACTGTTCAGCCTTGCCGATATCGTTTCCGGTAATCCGCATCCATTCGTTTTGGATTTCGCGCGTATCTTTGTAACACGGATAATGGTCGATCGTGTTGTAGTAAATCTCCCGAAGTGTTTTGTTCTTTTCTTTCTTGCTTTCAAGATATTCTTTGTACGGCTTATAGATATCTGCCGGTGTCGGCGGGTAAACACTATCCCGTGAAAACTCATCAAACGCGTTCTTTGCCATCTCATAAGGTTCATCACCGAGAATGTCATGCCAACACTCAACTGTTCTTGCAAATTCTTCCTTGCTGCCGTCAAACCATTTCCGATAAGTTGTTTTGATAAGCATGAGCAAATTTGTTGTTTCCCTTAAATCCATTTAGTCACCTTCTTTCTTGAACATCTGCATAATATCGTCTGTTGAAAAACTTTCCTGTTTCTTTTCGTGACGATCATCGTCATACTTGCCTTCCAAGATTGCGGAATAATATGTCGGTGTTATCACCCAATCAAACCCCGGCTTAAAGTTCGTTGCCTTGCCTTGTAGGAATTTCGATTTTTTGAAATGCTCTATAATTTCATCAAAACTATCTTCCCCAAATTCCTTCAACCTTGCTTTTAATGATCTTTCCCTGTTTGAGTTAGGCGTTATGCTCCTGATTGTTTGTACGCCATACTCTTTAAGAGTATTCCATTTATCAACAACTCTTTTGTGGTGTGTTTGGCACGAAATAGAATTATCGTTAGATAATTCTTTCTTAAGTTCTTTAGTTCTTATCTTCTTATCTTCTTCTATTGTTGTCACTTGCTTGTCACTTGCTTGTCGCTTGCTTGTCAACTGATTGTCAGTTTGCTTGTCAATGGTTTGGTACTGTTCGTAATTAGATACAGTAATTATGCGGTATTTAGAGAATGCCTTGCTTGTCAATTCGCCTGTCAAAAAAAGCTTATCTAATGCCGTTCTCACTTGCCTTACGCTCAAACCTGTTTCTTTGCTAAGTTTTTCCAGACTTGTTACAAACGATCCTCTTTTTACCTCTTTTCCTTCAAATCGCCCGTCTTTCCAATTCGCTTTTAATAGGCAATGGATAAACAGGGTTTTCACATTGATATTCAGATACCATTCCCAACCTATTATTTTTCTATTCAGTTTGATGTATTCGTTATCGGTGTACTCCATCTAAATATTCCTCAAATGTCGGCACAGACCAAAAAATGAAATTGCTGCACCATCTTTGTAATTTTCGATAAATCGGATCGCAATTTTCCTTGTCATAGATCATCGGATATGGCGAAAACTTTAATTCTCTGCACAACTGTATTCTGTATAAGTCCTGTTCAATAGTTGTGTCATAGTTCGTAAGAATATAGACCATCACTTTACCTTTGTTCCTGTGATATCCTGTCTCTTTTGCAAATTGCCATAGTTTTGGTTCTACAATGTCCTTGTCTTGCCACCTGTCAAAAGCAAAATGTATTCCGTCAAGTCTTATCTCTTTGAGCAATTCGATGTTTCTGTCATTTACAAGCCGGATATCTAAGCCTTGATTGAAATTCACTTTTGCTTTGCTGTCTGCAAGCTGCTGTAAAAGGCTTAAATGATCCTTGCAAGCCAATATGTTAGGATCACATAACACTATATTTTTCTGTCCGTGCCAAAACTCAGACAAATCTGCTACTTTGTATGAACACCGTCCTTCCTTTGCTTCAACGTGACAAAAACCGCATCCTCTAGGGCAACCCCGTGTCAAAAATCCATAGGCTGTGTCTTTTGTCATTTCTGGATATAACGAGTAATCGGGATATATGTGTTCGATTTCGTATGGCAAACTGTTGTCACGATCTTTGTGATAAACTTCTTTTCCGTCCACTAGTTCTATGCAATACCCGCTGCCACCTTTTACTACTTCGTCTGCATCTATGTAGTATTCATAATCAGGCGTAAAACTAAAAACCTTAGAAACATATACCTTGTCGCAATGCCCTGAAAACATAGGTTGATACCATTCAACGTTATCTCCTTGTGACTTGTGCCACGCTGAAATTTTCATCAATGGCAAGTTCGGATAATTATGTCCGTCAACATCTATAAGACCGATCTTCACAACCGCCCCACTTCCATATCTTCAAGAACGTTCCTAGCCATTTTCAAGTTGTGCAATATTGCCAAAGAACGATCATTTTCTTGTGCAATATAATGCTTCAATTCCGGCAGATCGTCTTTCGTAGGTCTGAAATAGCCTGCCCCCGTTTGCAGATTTAGGATCACAGATGTTGCTCGTTCTTCCTGTATAAGCCTACGCATTTCTCTATCAGACTTTGCTATTCCGTGTTCTTTGCAAAGAGTGAGAAGATAACTTCTGCTGATTGCGTTCTTGCTCCCTTTTGGGATAATGTCAGTTATTCTCATACATTCTTCTCCTTTCATAAAAATCCGAAATTGAAAGTTGACC
>JAZRET010000159.1:0-2621 GCA_045660945.1 Congzhengia sp. | reverse complement strand
GAAGAAGTGATTTGGGAAGTATGTTCGCAGTTTAAGAAGATGGGTTTTTGGTATCTTCAATCCCCGTCATTCATCCGTTCCAATAATGCGGCGGTACAACAAATAGTCGCAAGAATGCGTAGAAATATCTGCGCAAATGACAGAATACAATATTAAAACAAGGAGGAAAAACAAATGAGTTATGATGCTGGCTTAACATCATTAGGTGTTCTTCTCGGTTGGGCGATGGAAAGCACAGCCGGAGTAAAACCCACTAACACGGGAACTTCTACAAGCGGCGAAGCATTCAAACAGGTACTTCGTGCTAACTCTATCGGCGGCGTTTCCGTTGATCCTGAACAGATTGATGTATCTGCAATCGTTG
This sequence comes from Congzhengia sp., assembly GCA_045660945.1. GTDB lineage: Bacteria > Bacillota > Clostridia > UBA1381 > UBA9506 > Congzhengia. Next base: position 2,257 of record JAZRET010000159.1, on the reverse strand, counting down.
ACAAGTTGACAAGGTATAAACCTGGACGTGGCGATTCCGGCGGTACTTTTACTATCGGTGTAAACGTAACACAGGATGTTATTTCGCAGTGGAAAACGATCATCTCCACATATTACAATTCGACCAACAGACAGGCTGGAAAGCGTATGTGGTGGCAGGTGACACATCCCGATTTGACGGATGCGTTCTTCATCGTGGCAGCACCGCCCGAAGTATTTCCGATGCCTGAAACCGGACAGAACGAAGCATGGACTGTTGAAATCAATCTCGTTGTTGACGAGTTGAAAGGTCTTGACACAAAAGTTTCGTTCACACAGGTTGACGGCGTAAGTGATGATGCGGCATAACCCGAAGGGTATGCACATAAATGAGAGATATGGGGCGGCTTTCGGGCTGCCCCTACCCTCGTAAATTTTCTCAAAAGAGAAGGGTAGGTAGGAACATGACAAAAATCAAAATTGGAAAAAAAGAGTATGACATTTTCTTTGCCATGCAACCGACTGTACAGAGTGGTATTGTAGGTAAATTAGCAAAACTTGAAGGCAAGGAAGATTGGGGCGTTGATAATTTCGGTGATTTCCTTGCACTGGTTACGGAACTCTTTTTAGTTGGTTTGCAGAAGAACCATAAAGAAGAGTTTGGATATAATTACCTGACAGGTGAAGGTAAGGATGAAGCGTTATCCAAAGCATACGATCTCATGGATGAGTTCTCAGAAGATGATAGTGATTACGGCTTTACTGATTTGTTTGCTGATCTTGAAAAGGAACTGCTTGAAAACGGTTTTTTCAAAAAACTGTTCCAGAAGGAACAGGAAAAAGAAGAAAAGAAAAGCAAGTCGAAGTAAAGAAGAAAGAAACGCCTTTAACTTGGGAATATTACGAAAATGAAATCCGTCCGCTATGGATGTTATGTACAAAAGATTACGGCATATCAATAACGGAATTGGATTGGTCTTGTCCGGCAGATATAGAACCTTATATCAAGATGTATGAATTGTCAGAACGCAAGGCAGACGAACACGCATGGTTACATGGTCAGTACGTTTATGAAGGTGTTTTGACAGCTCTCGATCAAGGTTTTTCCGGCAAGAAAGCAAAAATGAAATATCCTGAAAAGCCTTATTCAATAAAGGCGCGGGAAGATAAAGGTCAGATTGAGTATGACGAAAAGATGAAGAAAGTCAAAGGTATCTTTATGCAGCTTGGTGTTATGAAAGCGAACTTTGAACTTACTCATCCGAAAGAAGGTGACGCATCTTGAAAACATCAGAAAAGGGTATAGCGTTGATTAAAGAGTTTGAAGGATGCAGATTGACGGTTTATCTCGATCCCATCGGCATTCCGACAGTAGGTGTCGGGCATACAAAAGGCATTACAAAAGCGATGGTAGGAAAGAAGATATCGCAAGCGTTAGCCGATCAGTATTTAAGAGAGGATTTAGTTACCGCTGAGAACGCAGTAAACAAGATAGACCAAACATGGAATCAGAATCAGTTTGATGCACTTGTTTCGTTTACTTTTAACTGTGGCGCGGGTAACTTAAAGAAACTCTGTACCAACAGGAATAAGGTGCAAATCGGCAACGCATTGACGATTTACAACAAGGCTGGCGGTGTTGTCCTTGCTGGTCTTACAAGGCGCAGAAAAGCCGAAAAAACGCTTTATTTTACGGCGGTGGAACAATCTAAGCCTAAGACAGAAAACCCTTATAAAATGCCAAAAACAGGCGTTCTAAAGAAGGGTAGTAAAGGTGTAGGTGTCAAATGGTTACAATGGGAACTGAACGATCACGGAGAGAAACTTACAGTTGATGGATTTTTCGGTGCAAAAACAGAAACAGCCTTAATCGAATATCAGAAAAGGGCAAAAATAACAGTAGATGGAAAGTGTGGAGCGCAGACAAGAAAGAGTTTGACTTCCAACTAAACAGATGGGCGGTAGAGTGAAATATCTTTACCGCCTTTTTCTTTTTATATAGGTGACAACTATGGGAACACAAGTTGATGATCTTCAAATAAAAATAATAGCAGAAGCTAAATCAGCAGAAAATGCGATAGACAAACTAATATCGAAACTTGGCGTACTTGAACAAAAGATAGGTGCGTTTGGAAAAATTAAGAAACTTGATATAGGTGTTTCTAAAGCGTCAAACATTTCTTCGGCAATCGAAAAGGAAATGTCTAAGGCTAACGAAAGCGTTAGCAAGCAATCTTCCAAAATGTCATCGACCGTTGCTGAACATATTGCTAAACTTC
>JAZRET010000158.1:0-8884 GCA_045660945.1 Congzhengia sp. | reverse complement strand
CCTCTTTTTTGCGCGGGATAAAATTTTGAAATTTTTTGAGGTTTTTTAGCCGAAAATTTGAGATTTTCAAGTTTTTTCAAAACTCTAAATATAAGAAAGGGTTTTTTCATCTTGGCTAACAATTATTTGCCGACAACAGTATTTGAAGAAGCGTTAAAGCGCGTTGAATTTATATTCGACAACTGCGATGACATAATCGTTGATATGTCGGGCGGCAAAGACAGCACGGTTGTTTTCAACCTTGCTCTTATCGTTGCAAAACAGCGCGGCAGACTTCCGCTGAAAGTTTTATGGTTGGATCAAGAAGCCGAATGGCAAGCGACTGATGATTATATGTCGTACATAATGCACAGGAAAGATGTAAAGCCGTATTGGTTTCAAATACCGTTCGATTTTACGAACTCTTTATCGTTTGATAACAACTTCCTGCGCGTGTGGGACGAAACGAAAAAGGATATTTGGATAAGACCGCAGAGCGATATTTCAATCAAGGTCAATCCGACAAAGGAACACCGCTTCCATAAAATATTGAACATGCTTCCGTCGTACTGCGACGTTGAAGATAAACAGCATGTCGGCGTGTTGTGCGGTATGCGCATTTCCGAATCGCTTAACCGGCGTATGACGTTGGGATATACCAAAGCGAAATACAAAGGGATAACGTGGTGCAGGAATCCTATAAACAATACCCGCGTATTTTATCCGATTTACGATTTTACCGACACGGACGTTTGGGCGGCCATCGCTAAAAACAAATGGAAATACAATCGTATTTATGACAGCTTTTATCGTTACGGCATTACCGGCAACCGAATGAGGGTATCCGCGCTCATACATGAAACGTCATGGCACAGCATTGAGCGTTTGCAGGAATGTGAGCCGCAGATTTACAATCGCTACCTTGACAGGGTACACGGCGCGAACTGCTTTTCGCATTTTGGCAAAGATATAATCCCGAAAGAACTTCCGGCAGTATTCAAGGATTGGAAAGAATACCGCGATTACCTGCTGAAAGCATTTGTGAAGCCGGAGTATTGGGAACTGTTCCAAAAGCGTTGGAAAGGGCAGGATTCGGAGTATTGGTACAAGAATCATGTTTCCGAAATCATGGTGAACGATATTGACGGGACTTTGAACGCGAACACCGCTTCACGGGTGCGCGGCAAGGCAAAGATAGACAACGGCTTTTATACAAAACGTTTCGCTGACAGAATCGAGAACGGAGTTTATGCGGATGAAGATTAAGACCTTTGTTGTAGCTTCTACCGGCGATAGGTTTGAAAGCATAATGCTGCTTCTGCGTTCCCTTGATTTTTACCTGCTCAACGGTTGGAACATTATCGTGGTAGGGCAAAAGTACAGCGCGGACCATTTAGACGAAATAAAACGCTTTTTGAGCGCCTACAACGGCGATAACGTCGTTTTGAACTTTGATGACTATTTAGGGGCGCATTCAGCGAAAGTTTACGCCTTAAACAATTACAAAAGCGATATATGGTGCAGTCTTGACGATGACATGGAACTTGTAGCAGGGCTGACGAATTACGGGAAAATTGTTTCCCTGCTTGAACAGGATAGGTCAATCGGCTTCATATCGGGGAATTGGGCGAGAACGCGCGAATGGGCGATTAAAAAAGGTATCAAGGATGAACTTATCCGGCAAAAGCTTGTTTACACCGGCGGCGGCTTACTGTTCCGTGATGACGTTGCCGACGTAGTGAGAAGCATACCGGATGAAGAATATTTATTCGATGACTGTTTGTGGGCGGTGTATGCGTACATCAACGGCTACGACAATTACCGATACCGCGGAAGCGTGGTTGCACATAAGATTTGCGCAAAGGGCGGACGCAGAACATGGCTTGCCGTTGCGACGAACAAAAAGAAATTGCCGCCGGAAAACATTTTGCGAGTACGGAAAGGCAACACAAACAAAATCGGATATGATGAATATTTAATTTGCGTCGAAAAGGACGTTACCGATTACGCAAAAGAACTGCATTTGAAAAACATAAAATCGAAAGGTTAGGTATCTAAATGAGAAAGCAGGCGGTTGATAATGTTATCCGCGTTCCGATTGAAAAGGTTTACGCGAATGACTATAACCCGAACGCAGTAGCAAAACAGGAAATGAAATTGCTTTATATCTCAATAAAGCATGACGGCTACACAATGCCGGTTGTTACGGTCTATGACAAAGAGAATGACCGATACGTTATCGTGGACGGCTTCCATAGGTATTCAGTAATGAAAATGTATAGGGATATTTACGAGGAAAACGACGGACTGCTTCCGATTGTGGTTATCGACGAGGATATAAATGACCGCATGGCTTCAACAATTCGGCACAATCGCGCGCGCGGCAAACATAGTATTGACGGCATGGGCAATATCGTAATGGAAATGTTGCAGCGCGGTTGGGATGACAAGCGTATATGTTTTGAATTGGGACTTGAAAAGGAAGAACTGATCCGCTTGAAACACATTACCGGCTATGCAAAATTCTTTGAGAACGTCGAATATAATCACGCTATGGAAACCGACAAACAAATTCAAGAACGCTTGAAATACCAAAAGGAGCATGCTGACGATGACGAATGAGGAAGTAAAGGTTATCCTGCTAAAAACTGACAGCATTAAGCCGTATAACAGAAACGCGCGGAAAAACGATGTGACGGTGCAGAAACTTTGTGAGATTATCCCAAAGGTCGGCTTCAATCAGCCGATAGTGGTTGACAAAAACAATGTGATTGTCAAAGGTCATGCACGTTGGAAAGCGGCGGTTAAACTTGGCTTAGAGCGCGTGCCGGTCATTGTTTCAACGAACGACGATGAAACGAATAAACTTGACAGGTTAGCCGACAACAAATTGAGCGAGTTTTCGCAATGGGATGACGAAATCCTGCAAACGGAACTTGCGTCAATCAATATCCCCGATTTGGATATGTCGGATTTTGGTTTTGACTTTGACATTGCCGGACTTAACTATCCGATAGGGCAAGCCGTATTCGCGCCCGTAGAGCCGCACAATGCGCCGGAAAGCGCGGGCAACGTAGAACACGGGGAAAGCGCTTACAACGCAACAGAGCCCGCTTACGCGCGTCCTGAGCCCGATTCTAACTATATAACGGAAAAGGACGTGCAGAGGACCGTTCCGAACAACAATCCCGAATACGGTCACGTGATGTGCCCGAACTGCGGAGCAACGGTTTTATATAAGAAAAATTAAAGGCGGGTTGGCTATGGCAAGCGTTGAAGAACTGCAAGCATTCTTTGAGAACGTTGACGAAGCTAATAAGCAATTCGCCTACGATACCATAGATGAATATGTGTATTTCCAAAAGCAAATTGAAACGCTGAAACAATTCCCGCAAATTGAGGTCAGCAAAATGAATCCGGCGAAACAGAGATTGACACCGGCGGCAAAACTGATTAAAGAGTATTCGCAGGTGTTGGACGCGAAGCGGGGAACGCTTTTACGAATACTTAATCGTAATGAAAGCTCGGCGGCTGACGAACTGTTGCAGAAATTAAAAGATTTTGAATGAGGTGTTGAAATGGCATACATCAAAGGGAAAAAGGTAACAACAATAAATTTGAAAACGGATGTTATCGCCAATCCGGAACTGACCGGCGGCGAAGCAGAATTAACGAGTTTGCAGGTTAGCAACGTTAAATTCAGCATAGGCGATAGCATGGGATACCTTACTACCGCGCCAACCGCAAACAACACATCCGGCAGACTTATAATCGTCGTTCTTTCGGCAGAGCCCGCGACAAAATACGACGGATACCTTTATATAATAACGGGGGCGTGAGCAATGGCAAGTATTGAAATAGGCAATCTCAATATAAGTGATATTTTCATCGGAAACGCAAAAGCAAAAGCGGTTTGGCTTGGAAATGTCAAAGTGTGGTCGTCGATACAGCAACTCGATACACCTGTTTGTTCTATAAGTGGCGACACGCTTTCATGGACGGCTATTTCAAATGCGTCTTCATACACTCTGTATGTGGACGGCACATCCGCGCAAACGGGACTGACGGGAACTTCATTTGATTTATCGACGCTTTCTCTTGCGGCTGACACATATTCAATCCAACTTAAAGCAATAGGAACGGGGAGTTACAGCGATAGCGAATTAAGTACCGCTGTTTCTTATGAAGCTTTACCGCAACTTGCGGCTCCGCAGAATGTTTCCGTGAGCGGGACAGAAGCGAGTTTCGATGAAGCCGAGAACGCTGAATCATACGAATTTTTCGTAGACGGAACGAGCATAGGGGAATATGAAGTACCCTCTGTAACGCTTATTGATTTTACAATAACTCATTTGGTTAATGCGAAACATTTCCAAGCAGAAGATGGTATGACGTGGAGTGAATGGTGTAATAGCGCGTATAATACAGATGGTTTTTATATAAGTGGCTATTATGTAGTCGATCCAAGTGGTAACCTTGAAGTTTGTGTTGGTAATAATCCAGTTTCACCTAACGATATAATTCTTGCAGAAAATTATCAGCTTGCAGGGGGTGGTAATAACTAATGAGCGTGCAGGACTTAACGAACACTACTTGGCGCATTAATGACAATTTTACTGCGACAAGTGGCTATGGTATTTTTGATATATATCCCTCTTACGCAGAAGATAGCGAAGGCAATATAATAGATGACGCAGAAAGTTATTATAGTGCCGGGTTTTATATTGGATATACTTTCAATCCCAGGACTGATGTTACCCCTCTATCAGATAGCATTATATGGATGAGTGCTATTGTGCCACCCAAACTTTTTACAGTGGGCGGTGGCACAGACGTTACAAATGCAACACTCATAGCGTGGTTGCAAGCAAACGCCACTATGCAGACTTCTCAAATCACAGTTGATATGTCAAGTTTGAGCGGTTGGAGTAATGTTTCTGCGGGTAGCCACACGCTGACTATCAAGGCAAAAGCACAAGGATACAGAGATAGCGCACCGAGTACAGGCGTGAGCTTTACGAAAGCAGCGGGATATAGTGTAGAAGTTACTAATACAAGTAGTAAATATATACCTATTTACGACGGTAGTGACGAAAACGGACAATACCTCGGTGATTTATTGGGTAATAGCACTGAAACATTTACAATAACAAGCGGTCATATATTTGCCGAAGAAGAACCAACAATAACGATAACCGTTACGGGAGCAACAGGCGGTGTTACATTTGATAACCCTGCTACTGTGACAGGTAATGGCACGTGGACATTATACGCTTCACACGGTGGCGGTTGAAGACAAAAATGTGCAACTTTTAGCGGCTAAAAATACAACTCAACAAAGGATGTAGATACCTTGTGTATTTAGAAGAATATGCAGAACTTATAAAAAGCCGACAAGTCATCGTGGGGTATTGGATAAAGAAAGAAATCGAAAACTTGATTTCCGACTTGAATAATCCTGCATATATATACGACACGACAGAAGCGCACAAGCGGATCAAATTCATGGAAACACTTTGCTTGCAGTCGAAACAGCCGTATTATATGCAACCGATAAAGCTCATGCCGTGGCAAAAAGCGTGGTGGGAAGCGCTGTATTCGTTCAAAATGGCGGATACAGGATTAAGACGGTTTACAGAGGGCTTCCTTTTGGTAGCGCGTAAAAACGGCAAATCAACTATGTTCGCCGCCGACGGAAACAACGATTTATTCGTCGGTGAGGGCGGCACGGATATTTGTTGCGCGTCGAATGATGATAGGCAGGCGCGGCTTATATGGTCCGAAATGGCGGGTATGCGTTCACGCCTTGACCCGCGAAAATCTATCACCGGTCAAAACTTAACGGAAATATATAACCGGCAGAAGAATATCACGATTTTTCGTTTGAGTTCAAAGACGCAGAACAAAGACGGCTTTAACATTTCCAAAACGTATCTTGATGAAAGTCACGATATACAAGAGGAAAACGGACAAAGCGAAATTGCCGAAGCGCTATGGCGCGGAATGTCATCAAAAGACGAGCCGCTGTTTTTGAACTGCACGACGCAGGGATTTAACCGTGATTGTTATTTGGACCATAAATTAAGTTATGCAAAACGCGTCATCGAGGGCGAAATTGACGATATACATATTTTGCCGTTTCTATACGAACAGGACAGCGAAGCGGAAATATGGCAGGATGAAACGTCGTGGGAAAAGTCGAATCCGTCAATCCGGTACGGCGTGAAAAAAATCAACAAGCTGCGCCGCGACGTGGAAACGGCTAAATACGACAAGGCAACGCGGATTCACCTTTTGACAAAGGATTTCAACATTCCGCAATCGAACGCGCAGTCATGGCTCATGCTTGAAGATTACGAATACCCGCAGGAAGTTTACGACCTTGAAGATTTCCGCGGCTCGTTCATTCTCGGTGCGGTTGACCTTGCCGCTACAACGGACCTTGCGAACGCGCGTATCTTGATTATGCGTCCGAATGACAAAACGAAATACGTTTACACGCATTATTTCATCCCCGAAAGTAAATTGCAGGCCAGCGACGATAAAGAAGCGGGCGCGAATTACGTTGAATGGGCGAAGCAAAACTTATTGACGATACATGAGGGGAACGAAATTGACATTTCCCAAATAGCCGATTGGTTTTACATTCTGTTCAAAGATTACGGCTTGAAACCTTATAAAGTGGGATACGACCAAAGATACGCGAAAACATTTATTGACCGCATGGAAGAATACGGCTTCGATACTGAAATGCTATCGCAGGGACGCGCGTTATCAAACGCTATGAAACTTGCCGAAGCGGAATTGAAAAGCCGCAACGTCAATTATCGAAATAATGCAATAGACAAATGGTGTTTAGCGAATTGTGCTTGCGCGGTTGACGATGTAGGCAACATTCAGCCGGTGAAAGTGAAAACGCAAAAATCAAAGAGGATAGACGGAGCGTTGACGCTCATAATGTGTATGGAAATGTATAGACGATACAGAACGGATTACCAAACGTTGATAGGACAATGATTTGTATAAAGTTTATAAACATACCGCGCCGAACGGTAAAGTTTATATCGGCATTACGGCACAGTCAGTCAATAATCGTTGGCGAAATGGCAACGGATATAATCATTCTCCGCATTTCAAAAGTGCGATAATAAAATACGGATGGGACAATATAAAGCACGAAATCCTTTATTCCGGCTTGACAAAAGACGAAGCCGAACAAAAGGAAATTGAACTTATTGAACTTTACCAATCGACAAATCCGGCGTTTGGTTATAACTGCGACAGCGGCGGCAACGCGAATAAATTGCTTTCGGAAGAAACAAAAAATAAAATCCGCTTAGCACATATCGGAATGAAATATGACAGAGCATTTTGTGAAAAACAAAGCGCATTGAAGAAAGGCAATAAAAACCGGCTCGGACAAACGCAAAGCAAAACGTGCAGGAAGAAAATATCCGAAAAAAATAAAGGCAGGTTTAGCGGCGAAAAAAATTATTTCTTTAATCGTAGATTTTGCGGATCACAACATCCAAATGCAAAAGCGGTTGAAAAATACGATAAAGACGGCAATTTTATTGAAACAAAAGATTGTGCGGAAGATTTTGCAAAAGAAATGAAACTGCATAACGCCGCGCATATAACAGAAGTTTGTCGCGGACAACGACGAACAGCTTATGGCTTTATTTGGCGTTACAAGGGGGAAATTTAATGAAATGGTTTGATAAGTTATTCCGGCGTACACCGAAAGATAGTAAATTTGCGCCTACGCTCAATGGACTAATCCCCGTGTATAGTCAGTACGGAACGAACATATATGCAAGCGATGTTGTTCAGCAGGCGTTAAAGTGCATAGTGGATGAAATGAAAAAACTCAATCCAACGCACGTCCGATATAACGGAACTGACCCCGTGCCGATAAAAAGCACGGTGCAGGACGTTTTGAATAATCCGAACGACTTGATGACAACGAGCGAGTTTATAGAAAAGACCGTGTGGCTTCTCTTAATGAACTACAATGCGTTTATTATCCCGACCTATTATACATGGGTGGACGATAAAACAGGGCAGGAAAAACGCTATTACGAAGCGTTATACCCTATAAATCCGACGCAGGTTGATTTCATAGAGGACGCAAGCGGCAGGTTGTTCGTAAAGTTTTGGTTTTGGAACGGCGAACAGACCACGATTCCGTATGATGACGTTATCCATATCCGCTACAATTACGCGATAAATGAATACATGGGCGGCAACCTTTTAGGACAGCCGGATCATACCGCGCTTTTAGGTACGCTTGAACTCAATAACAATTTACTGCAAGGCGTAGCAAAGGCGATGAAAGCGTCTTACGCGGTCAATGGCGTTGTGAAGTATAACACGTTGCTTGACAGCGGAAAAACGGAAGCAGCATTGCAGGACCTTGAACGCAAGCTGAAAAATTCCGAAAGCGGATTTTTGCCGCTTGACCTTAAAGCAGAATTTACACCGCTTGAACATAAATCCGCGCTCGTTGACGAAGCAACGTTGAAATTCATTGATAGTAAAATACTGCGGAATTGGGGTATATCGCTTCCTATACTGACCGGCGATTATACAAAAGACCAATACGAAGCATTCTATCAAAAGACGTTAGAGCCGCTTGCGCGTGCTATTTCGCAGGCGTTCACGAAAAAAATGTTTACCACGCGGGAACGCGCATTCGGCAATAAGATTGAACTTTATCCGAAAGATTTAATCTTTATGACCGTTTCGCAGACGCTTGAAATGATTAACACGCTTGCACCGACGGGCGGGCTGTTTGAGAATGAAAAGCGGACGGCGTTAGGATTGCGCCCGTTGCCGGAGTTAGAGGGCAAGCGCTTCATGTCGCTTAATTGGATAGAAGCCGATAAAGCAAGTCAATATCAAG
>JAZRET010000157.1:0-2651 GCA_045660945.1 Congzhengia sp. | reverse complement strand
GCTACGATCCGACTTAGTGTCTGCGCGTTTTTCTCGGTCTGAGTTACGCATAGAAGAGTGTCGTCGCCTGCAACACAGCCGATGATTTCTTCAAAGCCAATCGAGTCAATGACAGAGCCTGCCGCTTGCGCCATACCGGCGTGCGTTTTGATTACAACCAGATTCACAGCATACGCAACAGAAAGAACAGATGTTCTGATGATGGAAGAAAGATTTTTTTCTTTCGATGCCGTTTCTCTGTCACTCTGCACATATTTATAAACACCGTGTTCTCCTAATACTTTAATCAGTTTCAAATCTTTAATATCACGTGAAACTGTGGCCTGTGTCACATTGTAGCCTGCTTCTGCCAGGCGTTTTGCCAAATCTTCCTGCGTTTCAATGTCATATCGTAAGATTACATCTAAGATTTTGGAATGTCTGCTGAGTTTCATATATATTCCCACCTCTTAACTTTCTTTTTTTATCAATTTTCTTCTGAGAGCGCCGTAGAAACAATCTCCGTTTAAGCGAATCAACTTGAGTTTAAAAGGTGATAACTTTACGGTTACTGATTCGTCTTTTGATAACGTTCCTAAAATTTCACTATCTGCCGCAACAACTGCTTCATTGTCCTTAGAAGATTTACATGTTACCGTCACCGTTTTCGTCGGCGGTATAATAATTGTTCTTGAATACATTTTATGCGGACAAATCGGCGTAATTGTCATGCAAGGGAGCGCAGGATCTACAACCGGGCCGCCTGCCGATAAAGAATATGCAGTTGAGCCCGTTGGTGTCGCAATAATGATGCCGTCTGCTTTAAAATCGTCTAAATATTCCTCATCTATCGAAACATCAAGTTCCAGGATACGAAGGGACACATTTGCTCTTGTAATGACAATGTCATTTAACGCCTTAGAATGTTTTCCGTCTCCTAAGTCCGCTTCAATCATCATACGTTCTTCCAGGAGAAATTCTCCGCAAAAGAGACGATTTAAACCTTCTTCCAATGCATCCTGCTCAATTTCTGCCAAAAATCCAAGCCTGCCTAAATTGATGCCCAAAACCGGGATATTTTTTTCTGCAGCTTTTCTTGCAACAGAAAGTATCGTTCCGTCACCGCCTAAAACCAAAATGAAGTCTGCGCCGTCATAAAGCGTTTCCACCGGCGCAAAGATAGCGTTTTTAATTGCTTCATTCTGAAACGCATCATCTATGTATACTTCTGCACGCGTTCCAATCAGGGATATGAGCTTATTTGCAAAAAGAAATTCTGCATCCTTTTGCTTATTTACTGTTAAGACAATTTTCATCCGGATCAACTCCGTTTTCTTGATTTTATAAATATACATTCCTTCTGTATATTATACAAGATTTTTACGACTTGCGCAAGTACTTTTGATGAAATAAAAGAAAAAAGCGACAGAATCACCTGTCGCTTTTCATTTTTAATTAACTCCTACCCTACAACTTACACTGCGAGCATAACCACCATGAACAAACGTAATTGTAATGGTGGTGACTCCTTTGGATAGACTTGTCACGAGTCCATTTTCATCTACGGTTGCAACATCGGGTAGAGAACTTTCAAAATATATATGCGTTTTCGTCGTATCGAACTCTTTAAGTTTGGATGTAGTAGGATGACAGGAAACCTTTCTGCTGCTTCCTTTAGAGATTACCATATCCGATGCAGTTACCTTTTGAATACCAAAGTCGAAATTGTCTTTATATTCGTCTCTTACCCCGGAATTTTCAATAATTTTTTTTGCTGCATCAGGCCATCTTGATGGCGATGATACCACAGGATCCTGATATTGAATATCTGTACCGTCATTGCGTTTATCTGAAGTTGTACTATAATTTACTCCGTATACCAGGTTGTTAATAGATGGTTTATGGATATGTGTCCATGTGGGAGCATATTGATGTCCGTGATTCGTTGTCCACAACCCCGTTGTGCTTAAATCTATGACATTATTTTCAAAGAACCAATGAGAAGAACCCTCATCAGGATATAAAGCAGCATACGCATTTTCTACACTGTAAATGTAATTCCCGCAGATTTCGTTTAAGTTGTCTAAAGAACCGCCTGTGCCGCCAAGAGTATAAATCGCACCGCCATCACTCATCTGGCCACCGCTTAACACGTGGTGAATGTAATTGTTGTTGATGCGAAGTCCTTTTGTTACCGTTCCCTGATATCCACCCCAGCCATAACCTATGTGCATACCTGAATATTTGGTGTTATAGATTTCATTGTGGCTGATTTCGGTATCAACCGGAAACGCCGCAGAAAGCGCTGCGCCGGAAGAATACTCAAGCGCAATATCATGCATATAGTTGTCTGTGATGTTGCAGTTTTTTATCTTTCTGCTCTCATTCTTTTCGTACGCTTCATCATAACCTACTTTTCCCAATACAAAACCGTTTGCAGAAATATCTGCAAGTTCATTTCCAACAAAATCACAGTTCTGAACAGACTCAAGGAAACTAATACCTGTTTTTCCGATCTTAGAGATTTCACAGTTATAAAAATCTACATTATGGACGTTAGTAAGTGTGATAGCGGAAGGAATTGCAGAAGTTTCAACCTTACCGGATGCATTAATTCTTCTTGCAGAAAGGTTGTTCTGTCCGGTATAAATGCCACCATTTTCCGGTTCCAT
>JAZRET010000156.1:0-1641 GCA_045660945.1 Congzhengia sp. | reverse complement strand
ACAGTTTTCAAGATTATACAGACAAACCGCTTTGCATTTACCGCAACCTGTACACTTATCCCGATAAAACATCATCTGGGGACTTGCGCTCTGACTTTCGGGGTTGTGGCACCAAGCACATTTAAGATCACACCCTTTAAAAAACACTGTAGTTCTAATTCCGGGACCGTCAACGAAAGAATTCCTCTGAATATCAAAAATAAACACCTTATTCACATTTAATCACCAACTAAAACAAATTCTTAATAACAATCTTTGAAAAAAGCGTTATAAATATCAGGCGGTATGCTTATATGATATTTTTTAAAACTTATTTTAAAAATGCTGTCAGCGTGCACGGGAAGCGCATAAATATCCCCGTTAAAATCAGTTGCTCCGCCTGCATAATTCACTTGATTTTGTGCATCAATGGAATAGCATTTTTTTAACGTTTCGTTGAAAGGATCAAACTCCCAGACATCGTTTGTATACCCCGGCAGACTGTAAAGTTTACCGTTGATACCGGTTTTTGTACCGTAAGAGCCTGTTTTACAGTCTTCACAAAGGATTTTCACAGTATCTGCTTTAGTATCAATTTTTAAAATACCGTTTCCCGAACGGAAGCCATATATATTACCGTTTGCCGCAATGACAGGGTTAAATGCCATACCGCAAACAGAACTGTCAATGTAACTAATCTCTTCGGTTTTTATATTCATTTTTATAACGCAAAAGTCTTTTTCGGGTATAAAATAAATATTGCCGTTTGGATGAAGAACACTTCCGCAATAACGGCATGCCTTACCATTGTTAATATGTATTTTCTTGCAGGATTTGTTTTTAATATCCCATTTTAAGATATGGTCGGTGCTTCTGGCGGGTTGTTAGATAATACCGCCCAAGGTGCACACACCACCGTAGTGATGTTCGCTTTTATACTCCAATCCACAATCAATTTCTTCAAAAGAATTGGTATCGGGGATATATTTAAGCAGATTATTTTTTGAACGCGGAAAAAAATATATCGCTCCGTCATGAGTACATCCACCTGTCCATTTAAAATCCGCACAATCGAATTGTCCCGAAAAAACCATAATTTCTTTTGAAATATCATATTTAATCATTTTTTCGGCACTGTTTACAACTCCGTACAGTACTCCGTTTTCAATCTGTCCACCAACATATTGAAAACGGTTTTGCTTCTCTGTCAAAGGAATCATTTCAAAATCGGGCGTTAAATCCCTGTTTTTACGTATAAATTCTATAAATTTTTCAAACATTTTACCCCTTCTTTACGGTTCTCGTTATGATTTCATCCTGCAAAGCGTCGTTAAGAAAAATAAAATAATCCGAAAATCCGCTTACACGCACACGCAAGTTTTTATAATCTTCCGGTGTCTTCTTTGCATTTATCAAGTCTTCTTTTGAAACATAGGTGAGTTGGAAATGTGTACCGCCGTTTAGAAAATAGGTTTGAAACAGATCTACAAGTTTTTCAAAATTATCATTGTCACGAATCAGTTTTTCGTCAATCAAAACATTGGTAACGCTCGGACCTGTAAGAACAGCTTCAGGATCGCACTTTGCAACGGAATTTAAAAGGGCTGTAAGACCATTTCGGTCTTTTCCCTGTGATTGCCCGATTCCGTAGTTTATCATATC
>JAZRET010000155.1:0-12246 GCA_045660945.1 Congzhengia sp. | reverse complement strand
TATACTCATGCAAACGCTTTACCTGCACATCAAACATCGAGTCGCAGTTTAAAATCATGCCGTTTTTCTGGGCAACGTATTTTGCTAAGCGCTCTTTATTCTGTTTTTTGATGTCATAAAGACGCGCGAGCACTTCTTTGTTGTCTGCAAAATCGTTTAATTTTTCGATGCTTTTAAGGCTTTTTTTAAATCCGTCTCCGATGGTTTCTGTCAAGAAATCAGAAAGAAGCGGGTTTGCCTGACAGAGCCAACGTCTGTGCGTGATACCGTTTGTAACGTTTGTGAACTTTTCCGGGAACACTAGGTTAAAATCATAAAACGTATCGGCTTTTAAGATGTCGGAATGCAGTTTTGAAACGCCGTTTACGCTATAACTTCCGACGATGCTTAAGTTCGCCATCTTTACGTTTCCTTCAGAGATGATTGCCATCTTATCAATAGAAGAAATTAGTTCAGGATGTTTTTCGTAAATAAATCCGCAGAATCTTCTGTTGATTTCTTCAATGATGGTGTAAATTCTCGGGAGGTGTGAACGCATCAAATCAATGGGCCATTTTTCTAACGCTTCACTCATAACGGTGTGGTTGGTGTAAGCCAAAACGCTATGTGTAATATCCCATGCGTCGTCCCAGAGATATCCGTAGTTGTCCATTAAAATACGCATAAGTTCCGGCACGCATAAAGACGGGTGTGTATCGTTAATATGAATCACCGCTTTGTCTTTAAAGTTAGAAAAAGTGCCGTATTTTGCGTAGTGTTTTTTTGTAATCTGCTGAAGCGATGCGCTGACAAAGAAATACTGTTGTTTGAGTCTTAAAGATTTTCCTTCGTATTTATCGTCTGCGGGGTATAAAACTTTTGAGATAGAACTTGCAATCGCTTCTTCTTCGGTGGATTTCACATATTCGCCTTTTGAGAAGAGGTCCATATTAAATCCGGAAGTGCTTTTTGCGCACCAGAGTCTTAAACTGTTCACGGCGCCCGTGTCATAGCCTGAAATGAAAAGGTCATAGGGATGTGCTAAGACCGTTACGTAGTCGGTGTGTTCTGTGGTTAAGCCTTTGTCTGTCCAGTGTTCCTTTACGTTTCCGAAAAAATGTACTTCCACTTCTTCGTCGGGGCGTGCGTTGAGCCAGTAACCTGCTTTGTCAATCCAACTGTCGGGGAATTCGTTCTGCCAGCCGTCGATGATTACCTGCTTAAAGATACCGAATTCATAGCGGAGAGAAAAGCCTGTCATGGGGTAGCCAAGCGTTGTCATAGAGTCCATATAGCAGGAGGCAAGACGACCAAGACCGCCGTTTCCAAGTCCTGCATCGGGTTCCATTTCGTAAAATTCTTCAATGTCAAAGCCGCTATCTTTGAGCCATGCCGTTATGTCTTCTTCTACACCCAAATTCCAGAGGTTATTTTTTAAAGACGTTCCAACCAAAAATTCCATGGACATATAGTAAACCTGCTTTGCGCCTTCTTCTTTCACTTTTTTGTTAAAGGCGGCGCGCTTTTCTGCCAGAATGCGGTTGGTAGAAACCAAAAGCGCTTCATAGACCTGACGAATAGATCCGTTCTTAAGGTCTGTACCGAAGTTTACCTCCATGATTTTTTCAATATTGGTTTTTAAATTCTGAGACAATGTATTTTTCAAAAAGACACTTCCTTATTTTGATAAAATTTCTTTGTAAATTTCTAAATATTTTTTTGCGGGCGCATGCCAGCTAAAGTCTTTTGCCATCGCGTTTTTGCGAAGAGGGCGCCATAAATTTTTGTCGCGATAAAGGTCCACCGCGCGGCGGATAGCATCCAGCATATCATACGCATGAAAACTCTGAAACGTTAGGCCGGTTCCTTCCTTTGTTTCGGGGTTAAAGGCTTCCACGGTGTCGTTTAAGCCGCCAACAGTATGCACAATCGGAATCGTTCCGTAGCGCATTGCAATCATCTGGGAAAGTCCGCAGGGCTCGGTTTTCGAGGGCATTAAGAAAAGGTCTGCGCCGGCGTAGATCTTTTGCGCCATTTCGGCGGAAAAACCAATATAGCCGCGCACTTTTTCGCGACACGAATGCTCCCAGGAAGAGAAGAAACTTTCAAAGTAATTATCTCCCGTGCCAAGTACAATCAGCTGGACGGGGAGTTTTTCTATTTCATGTGCCACTTCCTTGATTAAATCAAGACCTTTTTGCGATGTCAGTCTTGTAACCATGCCGATAACGGGAACGTCGTTCGTTTCGGGGAGTCCCATTTCTTTCTGCAGGCGCTTTTTGTTCATAGATTTAAAGCGGATGGTTTCATACGTATAGTTTTTTGAAATCAAGGGGTCTGTTTCGGGGTTAAACTGTGTGGTATCAATGCCGTTAATCACGCCACGGAGTTTATAACTTCTGGGGTTTAGAATGTTATGAAGCCCGAAAGAGTATGCAGGTGTTTTAATTTCTTCTGCATAGGTACTGCTTACGGTTGTCACCATATCGGAAGATTCAATACCGCCTTTTAGAAGATTTAAATCGCCGTCATATAAAAGATTGGAGCGTTGGCTTACGTCAAGTCCAAAGATGCTTCCTAAGATGATGGGGTTGTATTTTCCCTGAAATTCGATGTTGTGGATGGAAAGAACGGTTTTAATCGGGGCGTATCTCGGATCTTCCCGATAAAAAGCGTTTAAGTAAACGGGAACGAGGGATGTCTGCCAGTCGTTTACATGAATGACATCGGGGAAAAAGTCTACAAAGTTTAAAATGTCCAAAGAGGCCTTTGAAAAGAACGCAAAGCGCTCAGAGTCGTCATATTCGCCGTATGCGCTTTCACGGGCAAAATACTGCTCGTTGTCGATAAAGTAGTACGTTACTTTTCCAACCTTGGCAGAAAAAACGCCGCAGTAAGATTTTCGCCAACTGATGGAAACGTCGAAGTTTCCCAAAAAGGTCATCTGGCTTCTTAAAGAATGACTGATAGCGGAATATAGAGGCATCACGATGCGGACGTCTATGTTTTCTTCTGCGAGCGCTTTCGGGAGCGCGCCTGAGACGTCAGCGAGTCCGCCTGTTTTAAAAAAGGGAACTGCTTCAGAGGTTACAAATAAAACCTTCACAAAATCACTCCTGTCTAAAAGAAAGAACACGTTCCGGCAAACACCGGAACGTGTAAAAAGAGTTTGCCTATATCTATTTTACAAAAAATCTAAGGAAAAGTCAATTGACAAACGCGTCAAAGAATCGGTGACATTTCTACACGATTTTGCCTTTTTCAATAACAAAGGGCAGTGTGTCGCAGCCGGACAAGGTTTTTCTTTCTGTGATTCTCGTGTTTTTATCTGCAACCACAAAGGAAAGAGAAGCGTTTTCTTCCACGATGGTATTTTGCATCACAATGGAGTTTTTAATACATGCGCCTTTTTCCACTTTCACATTACGGAAAATAATGCTGTTTTCCACAGTGCCGTTAATCACACAGCCGTCTGCAATCATACTGTTTTTCACATTGGCGTTTTCGCCGTATTTTGTGGGGACAGAGTCTTTTACGCGGGTTAAAATAGGATGGCTTGGGTTAAAGATTTCGTTTCTCTTTTCTTTTTCCAGCATATCCTGATTTGCGCGAAGATAGGTTTCCACACTGTTAATCAGTTCGCAATAACCCTCGTGTTGATACGCGTGGATACTCAGTTCAGAAAGCATTTTCGGGATGATGTCTTTTCCGAAATGCTTCCAGCCATATGTCGTACCGGCATCGATGAGTTCGCGAAGAAGAGTTTTTTTCAGCAAAAAGACGTTTCGCACCACGGTTTTTTCCTCGTCGGTATCGCCGGTGTGAATGAAAACATCGGTTACTTTATTGTTTTCGTCAGTATAAAGTTCGATGTCGCCATCTTGCTCTTTTGCTCTTTGGCTTAAAACGGTAATGTCCGCGCCTTTTTCTTTGTGGAACGCGAGCATATCTTTAAAGTCTAGGTTTACAACAAGGTTTGCATCTGCAACGATGCAGTAGTCTTCCAGCATGTTGTCGATGTAACCTAAAACGCTTTTTAAAATGTCAAATTGATTGTCGAAACGAGAGGTGGTTCCGGTTGCAAAGGGCGTTAAAACTTTGAGTCCGCCATTTTTGCGGTTTAAATCCCAATCTCTGCCGGAGCCGATGTGTTCGACGAGTGATGCGTACTTACTTTTTGTAATTACGCCAACGTCTGCTACGCGCGCACGCACCAAGGATGAAAGCATAAAATCAATCAAGCGATAGCGACCGGCAAATGGGATGGAGGCTAAGGTTCTTGTGCCGGAGAGCGCGTTTAATTTACTTTCGGAATCGTATGTGTCGGTAAATAAAATACAAAATGCATTCATATTGAAAACTCCGTTTCTGCCGCTTTGGCGGCGTTTTTCTGTTATTCTCTGCCGTGGCCGGGTGCAAGCATCTGCTTGGGAAGGACTACTTCGCCTTTTCGCACGATAGCGCCGTGGCCGACAACTGCGATGCCCCAGTCGTCGCGGTTGGGATAATCTTCCGGGGGTGCGCCGACGATTGCGCCGTCCTCAATCACGGCGTCGTCCGCGACGATGGCGTAGCGCACGAGAGCACCTTTTCCGATTTTCGCATTACGCATCACGACGGAATAAGAAATTTCAGCACCTTCTTCTGCCGTTACATCAGAGAACAAAATAGAGTTGTTTACATTTGCCTCAACATCGCATCCATCTGTAATCATTGAGTTTGAAATCTTGGCGCAACTTCCCACGAATTGCGGGATGGAGAGTGAGTGCCTACAGTAAATACGCCACAAGGGGTCGCTTAAGTTAAGAGAAATTCTCGGGTTTAAAAGGTCCATATTTGCTTCCCAGAGGCTGTTAATCGTACCAACGTCTTTCCAGTAGCCGTCAAAGGGATAGGCAAAGAGTTTTTCGCCGCTATTTAGCATTGTGGGAATGATGTTTTTACCGAAATCGTTTGAAGATTCCGGATTTTCTTCGTCTTCTATCAGGTATTTCTTTAGTTTCTCCCATGTAAAAACGTATACGCCCATCGAAGCCTTGGTAGACTTCGGATGCGCCGGCTTTTCTTCAAATTCATAGATGGAAAGGTCGTCGTTTGTGTTCATAATACCAAAAGCGGAAGCCTCGTCAATGGGAACGTCCAGCACAGCGATAGTGGCGTCCGCGCCTTTTTCTTTGTGGAATGCGAGCATTTTTTCGTAGTCCATTTTATAAACGTGGTCGCCGGAAAGAACCAAAACGTATGTCGGGTCATACTGCTCGATAAACTGGATGTTTTGATAGATTGCGTTTGCCGTTCCTTTATACCACTGACCATCTTCTCCGGTTACGTAGGGCGGAAGTACCTGAATACCGCCGTTTAAACGATCCAAATCCCAAGGGTGACCGGTGCCGATATATGCGTTTAATTCCATCGGTTTGTACTGTGTGAGTACGCCTACGGTGTCAATTCCTGAGTTGGAACAGTTTGAAAGCGTAAAATCAATGATTCTGTATTTTCCGCCAAAAGGCACTGCAGGTTTTGCTCTGTCGTTTGTTAAAACGTAGAGTCTGCTGCCCTGGCCGCCGGCAAGAAGCATTGCAATCATTTCTTTTTTCATTCCCATAAAAAGGACCTCCTGTCTAAATTTATAAAAGCGTTTGTTTATTTTTCTTTTTCGCCATCTCTTTTGCGTTTCGTTTTCTTTTTATAAAAATACAGCGTGGAAAAGGGAGGAAGTGCAAGGGAAACGTAATATTTTTGTCCGTGCATTTCGCCTTTTTGTGCCGTTACTTTTCCGTTTTTTATTCCACTGCCACCGAAAGCAACATCGTCAGATGAAAAAACTTCTGTGTAGTTCCCGCGGCTTAGAACGCCGATTTTATAGTCGGGGTGGTAAACGGAAGAAAAGTTTGATACGCAAAGAAGCATATTTCCGTCTTTGTCGCGTCTGAAAAATGCCAAAACATTATTTACGTTGTCATCGACATCAGCCCAACAAAAGCCTTCCCAGGAAACGTCAAGTTCCCAAAGCGTTGGGGCGTTTTTATAAAATTTAATGAGTTCTTTTGTAAATTCCTGCTGTTTTTTGTGGTGGTCGAAGGATAAAAGATTCCAATCGAGTTCCTGCGACTCGTTCCACTCGATGAATTGTCCGAATTCTGCCCCCATAAAGAGAAGTTTTTTTCCGGGGTGCGCAAACATATAGCCAAGATAGGCTCTTAAGTTCCCAAACTTTTCTTCATAATCGCCGGGCATTTTAGAAAGCATCGAACGCTTTCCGTGTACCACTTCATCGTGAGACAGCGGCAAAATAAAGTTTTCCGAAAATGCATATGTCATAGAAAACGTGAGGTTGTTATGAACGCCTTTTCGAAAGAACGGGTCTTGCTCCATATAAAGCAGGGAATCGTTCATCCAGCCCATATTCCATTTGAAGTTAAAACCCAATCCACCAACGTCTACGGGGTAGGTAATCAAAGGCCATGTAGTGGATTCTTCGGCAATCATCATCACGTTTCCGAATTCGCTGAAAACACGGGTGTTGAGTTTTTGCAAAAACTCCTTGGCTTCCATGTTGCCGTTTCCGCCAAATTCGTTCGGTGTCCACTCGCCGGCATTTTTCCCGTAGTCTAAATAGAGCATAGAGGCAACGGCGTCAACGCGGAGTCCGTCGATGTGGTATTTATCAAACCAGTAGCAGGCGTTGGAAATCAGAAAACATCTCACTTCGTTTTTGCCATAGTCAAAAATGTGCGTGCCCCAGTCGGGATGCTCACGCTTTTTCGGGTCGGAATACTCATAACAACTTGTACCGTCAAAATCGCAAAGCCCGTGTGCATCTTTTGGGAAATGCGCGGGAACCCAGTCCAAAATCACGCCGATGCCGTTTTGGTGGCATTTGTCCACAAACGCCATAAAGTCTTTCGGCGTTCCGTATCTTGAGGTGGGCGCAAAGTAGCCCGTGACCTGATAGCCCCAGGATTTATCATACGGGTATTCACTAATCGGCATCAGTTCAATATGCGTAAACCCCATTTCTTTTACGTAGGGGATGATTTCGTCTGCCATTTTGTCGTAACTGAACAAATTTCCGTCTTCATAGCGGCGCCAAGAGCCGAAATGGAGTTCATAAATGCTCATCGGGCTTTCGTAAACATTTTTCTTTTGGCGGTTCTCCATCCACTTTTTGTCGCGCCAACGGTAGCCGGAGAGGGAATAAACTTTCGAGGCGGTGCCGGGCCTTTCTTCTGCGTGAACGCCGTAGGGGTCTGCTTTATAAAGTGTTTCGCCGCGTTCTGTGATGATGACATATTTATAAGCGTCAAATTCTTTGACTCCGCGAATCATACACTCAAAAATGCCGCCTTGGGTAATGCGCGAAGCCTCGTGTGTATGCTCGTCCCAGTTACAAAAATCGCCTGTCACAAATATGCGCGCGGCATTCGGCGCCCACACGCGAAATACGCACAAATCTTCTTCTATAAAATGTGCGCCAAAATATTCATAAGCGCAATAATTTGTTCCCTCGTGGAACAAATATTCCGCCAAACTGTTATCGTTTTGATCCATCATGTGTTTTCCTCCGTGGAACTTTCGTGTAAAATCCTCTCTTATATATACTTAGTATATCACAAGGGATTTTCATTTACAAGGATTTTGTTTATATTTTCCAACAAAAGTTAGAAAGTGACAATATTTTTATGCAAAATAGACAGAAAGATGTCGCTGCATTTGTGTATGTTTTGAATACGTATTGACAAAGAGGCATAAGATATAGTATGCTTTTTATTGCAATTTTATATCAAAAAGGAAGAGAATGTTGAAACGATTGCGGTTTGATTCAAAAAATTTAACATATAAAAATCCTTTTGGCGCTTTAAAAACAGAAGAGGATTGTGTGTTTTCTATCGACATCCACAAAGACGAAGTGCCGCAGGAAGTCTTTTTTGTGTATCGTGCAGATGCAAAAGCGGATGAAACGTATGTAAAGATGCATGTACAAAGCGAAGAAGAGGCGTATATTCGTTTTTCTTGCAGGGTTTCCTTTTGCAGCTCGGATCTTTATTTTTACCGATTTCAGTTTTCGTCGCCGGATGGCGTTCGGTTCTGTGGGAAAAAGGACGGGGAGGCGGTTATCGGCGATTGGCTTTCTGAATGGGGGCTTACGGTGTATGACAAAAATTTCAAAACGCCTGCGTGGACAAAAGGTGCCACGATGTATCAGATTTTTCCGGACCGATTTGCAAGAAGCGGAAAATTTCAGCCGCTTCCGGCGCGAAATCCGCGAAAAATCCACGAGAACTGGTTTGACGTCCCCGATTTTATCTATGACAACTCCGATTATAAAGGAAATGATTTTTTTTGCGGCAATTTAGACGGCGTAATCGAAAAACTTCCTTATATAAAAGAATTGGGTGTAGACGTGATTTACTTTAACCCGATTTTTGAAAGTCCGGAGAATCATCGTTACAGTACAGGAAACTATGAAACTGTCGACCCATATCTTGGTACAAATGAAACGTTTGAAAGACTGTGTAAAGAAGCAGAAAAACAAGGAATCCGTATTATTTTAGACGGCGTATTCAGCCACACCGGAGCAGATAGTATTTACTTTAATAAATATAACCATTATGATTCTGTCGGTGCGTGGCAGGGAGAAGCTTCCCCTTATTACCGCTGGTATCAGTTTGATGATTCGAAAACCGGCTATGCGTGCTGGTGGGGATTTGAAAACTTGCCGAATGTCATTGAAACATCTCCTCAGTACTTAAACTTTATCACAGGCGAGGGCGGCGTTTTGGAAACCTGGCAGAAAAGAGGTGCGTCGGGTTGGCGACTGGATGTTGCCGACGAACTTCCGGATGCGTTTTTAGATGCGCTTCGCGCGCGCGTGAAGAAGACGGACCCCGACGCGCTTATCATCGGCGAAGTGTGGGAAGACGCAACGAACAAATTTGCCTATGGCGAAAGACGACGCTATCTTTTGGGAGCACAACTTGATACCGTGATGAACTACCCGTGGCGCACGGCGATTATCGAGTATGTGAAATATGGAGATGCCTGCCTTTTCAAAGACCGCGTTGAAAGTATCTTGGAAAACTATCCGGAGCCGGCGATAAACTGCCTTATGAATAGTTTATCTACGCATGATACAGAGCGCATCGTGAATGTCCTTGGTGTTTCAAAGGAAGTTCCACATAGAGAGGCGGCGGCGTATAAACTTTCGGAAGAAGAATATACCCGTGGCAAGGAAGCGTTGAAAAGTGCTGCGTTTTTATTATTTATGCTCCC
This sequence comes from Congzhengia sp., assembly GCA_045660945.1. Lineage (GTDB taxonomy): Bacteria > Bacillota > Clostridia > UBA1381 > UBA9506 > Congzhengia. Next base: position 2,994 of record JAZRET010000155.1, on the reverse strand, counting down.
CGGTATCCCCTGCATTTATTACGGGGACGAAGTGGGACTCACGGGTTTCCGCGACCCTTACTGCAGAATGTGTTACCCTTACGGAAGAGAAGATCATGACCTTCTTTCCTATTTTAAAACACTCGGGAATCTTCGGAAAACCCACAAAGAGGTATTTTCTGCCCCCTTAGAGGATTTTCGTGTACAAAATGGTTTGGTATCGTTTCGCCGTGGTGATGCGCAAATGGTTATCAACATGGGGAAATATGACGAATTTGTTACAAAAAACGAGAAATCCGTAACAATATTTTCGAAAAATGTAGAAGTAAAAGATGAAAACTCCATATTGGTAAGACCTGGCGGATTTTCCTTAGTTTTCGAAAAAACCGCATAAAACCGCCAATAAAACGTGTTTTTGTGGGCGGTTTTTTTGTGCGTTCATAATAAATTCACAAAATAACCCTTGATTTTTTGTGTAACATATTGTATATTGTATTTAACAACTTTGTAATAATTTCGTTAAAAGTTGCATACGATATGTTTGTAACAAAAAAACAAAGGTGGTAAAAAAAGTGAAAAAAAGAAAGCTCTTTGCAGCCCTGACTGCGTTTTTGATTTTTATAACAACATCCGGCGCAGTGATGGTGTCTGCATTCTCCGTAGGCTATACCGTTGAGGTAGATAACACAGTAGTCGGTACGGTGGCAACAAAAAGTGAATATTATGAAGTATTGGAAGAAGTAAAAACAGAAGTAAAAGACATCGCAGATGTAGAATTTGAGCCGGAAGGCAAAGAAGAATTTCGCGTGGAAATCGTGAAGAAAAGCGATTTCACAAAAAAAGAAGACCTCGCGGAAAATTTAAAAGCAACATCCGGTGAGATGGAAGAATGTTTTAGCATCTTAAAAGAGGGTGTGTTTGTCGCGGCGCTCCACACAGAAGAGGAAGCAAAACATATTTTAGCAAAGTACTTAGAAAGTCATACGGGCGGAAATGAAAACATAACGGCAGAATTTGTTGAGAACGTGGAAGTTACAAAAACGTATCAACCAAAGGATGCAATCAAAACAAAAGACGAAGTCCTCTCAGAACTTCTGAAAGGAAAAATGGCAAAACATATCGTTTTAGAACATGAAACGTTAGAAGATGTTGCGAAAACTTATCAGGCAACAGAAGAATCCATTTTAGAAGAAAACGAAATCACGAAAGACGAAGTTGTACCGGGAAAAGAGCTCGTAATTTTTACCGGTGAGCCGGTTTTCTCTGTGAAAACCGTAGAATTTATCCGGGAAGAAATTGAGATTCCTTTTGAAACAGAACAGAAAAAAGATGCAAATCTTTATGAAGGACGCACAGAAATCGAAAAAGAAGGCAAAGTTGGAAAAAGACGTGTTGAACGTTATGTTACGAAAATTGATGGCGTGATGACGGCGGAAGAAGTCATTTTAGATGAAGTGACGGAAGAAGCCGTAACACAGATTGAACGTGTGGGAACACAAAAAGCTCCTTCGTCCGTTGGTACGGGAAGTTTTATCGTGCCCACAAACGGGACGCTCACGTCTCCTTTTGGTGCAAGATGGGGGCGTCAGCATGCAGGCGTTGATCTGGCGGCAAAAATCGGAACGCCGATTTATGCGGCAGATAACGGTGTGGTTACTGTTTCAGAGCAAAAAAACAATGGCTACGGAAAACGCATTACAATCGACCATAAAAATGGGTTTATCACAACTTATGCGCATTGTTCCGAACTTTTGGTGAAGGTAGGAGACGTTGTGAAAAAAGGAGATCTCATTGCAAGAGTTGGCAACACCGGCAGAAGTACGGGCCCGCATTTGCATTTTGAGATTCGTTTAAACGGCGTGGCAAAAAACCCGTATGATTATATCAAATAAAAAGAAAAGGGCTGTTAAAAAAGCCCAGACCGCAAAAAGAAAGATAAAAATTGAAAAAGAGGCGCTTCAAAGATTCTTAGTTTTAAGAATTGATGTGGAAAAATCTCAAAAAATCGATTTTTCTTAAAAATAATTTCTTTTTGCTATAAACAAACTTCGCCTCTCGACGTACAACCGTACGCCTTCGGGCAACCAAAATCAAGGATAAACCTTGATTTTGCTCAGTTTGTTCATTCTGCCTCTTTTTTACCAAGCCCCCCCAAAAAGGCGGTGTTTAAAAAACAAAAGTTTTTAAACACCGCCTTTTATTTTGCCTCTTTTACAAAAATGTTAGTCTCTTTTTTCTGTTTCCCACTCTAAAATTGCACCGTCATCGGCTTTTACTTTGGCATCGTATTCTGTGTTATCTTTTGAAAAGTCGATTTCATAAACCCAGACGCCATCATCTTTCTCGAGCTTTATTTTTTCGAATTTAACGCCATCTGCACCAAAGCCGGCTTTTGATAAAACCATTTCTTTTGCTTTTTCTTCTCCAATGAACTTTCCGGTGTCAACGGTCATATCGTCTTTTTTGTTGTCATCTGTGGGAAGTGCCGACTGCACTTCGTTTTTCACATCGTTTGCAGCAGAGTCCATTTCTTGTTTTACGTCTTCACCCATACCCATACAACCGGTGAAAAGCATTGATGAAATCAGTACGCCGGATAAAAGTAAAACGAATTTTTTCATGATATCCCTCCTTTTTTGTAAAAAAGCCGTGCAGAAACACTTCTGCACGGCTTTATCTTAACCAAAATTTTTAAAATCATTCTTCAGAGAATGCGTCTTTTCCAAGACCGCAAACGGGGCAAACCCAATCTTCCGGGACGTCTTCCCAAGCCGTGCCGGGAGCAACGCCGTTATCGGGATCGCCAACTGCAGGATCATAAACATATCCGCAAGGACAAGCAAATTTTTCCATTTTTAGTTCCTCCTTAATTTTTATTAAAGCGTAAGTGACGGAGCGGTGTAGATTCTTGCTGCGTATTCAGCATCCAAGGAGTAAAGTCCTTTTGAATCGTTTCCAAACAGTTCCATTTTTTTAATCATATCGTCTGCTGATTTTTCTTCTTCTAAGTCGGAG
>JAZRET010000154.1:0-2218 GCA_045660945.1 Congzhengia sp. | reverse complement strand
TTGACACTTCATTTGTCTTCCTAAGACCGCTTGGCCTCCGACTTCCATGAGATTTCGGCAAAACTCATTTCCATTGTAACCGACTTTACACTGCACCCTATCTGGGAACAAGTCAAATCTGATTATTTTGTGATTGCATCTGAACTTTTGGAGTATCAGGCGATTAAAAAATGGGGAACGAAGGAAAACGTGCTTCCGTTCGGCATTCCCATTCATCCGAAGTTTTCTGAAAAACACCCGGTGGAAGAAGCAAGAAACGCGATTGGCGTTCAGAACAAATTCACCGTTTTAATTATGATGGGCTCAATGGGTTACGGGACGCATACAAAAGATGTGATCAAAAAACTCGATAAAATCGAGTATGATTTTCAGATTTTAATGGTTTGCGGCAGCAACGCAAAATTAAAACGCCGTATTGAAAGACTAAAACTAACAAAACCCGTAAAAGTTTATGGATTTGTCGATCATATTGACGTTTTAATGGATGCTGCAGATTGTATTATTACAAAACCCGGAGGACTATCAACGTCTGAAGCTCTCGCAAAACGGCTTCCGATTTTACTTGTAAATCCCATCCCCGGCCAGGAAGACCGAAACAAAGAATTTATGTTAAACAACGGAATCGCGTTAAACATCAGCGAAACTTACGGTGTGGATGAAGCGGTTTATCAACTGATCACCTGTCCTTTTAAAAAAGAAAGTTTAATTGAGAACACGAAGAATTTTGCAAAACCTTATGCGGCACGTGATTTGTGTGAATTGATTGTTTCCCTCTGTGAAGGGCAAAAATAAAACATATCAAAACAAAACCTGAATACCATATAAAAAGGGAGGAAATCATATGAAACTTGTATTTGCAATTGTGAGTAACGACGACGGCAACACCGTTATGAAAGAATTGAACAAAGAAGGATTTTCCGTTACCAAAATGGCATCCACCGGTGGATTCCTTCGTGCGGGGAACACGACGCTTTTGGTGGGAACTGATGAAGAAAAGGTGCAGTCTGCAATTGATGTTATTTCCAAACACAGCGCAAAAAGAAAGCAGATTGTGTTCACACCCGAACCGTATATTGGCGGCGCAACAGGCTATGCTTCTTTTCCGGCAGAAATTGAAGCCGGCGGCGCAACCATTTTTGTGGTTGATGTAGAACGTTTTGAAAAGGTTTAAGCATGAGTTTTACAGAAGTTTACGGAAACGAAGCGGCGAAAAAAAGTTTAAAAAATGCGATTTTAAATGACCGTATTTCCAACAGTTATGTCATTGAGGGAATAAAAGGCGTTGGGAAGAAACTGCTTGCAGAAGTGTTTTCGCGTGCGCTCGTTTGTGAAAGTGAAGGGGAAAAGCCTTGCGGTGTATGCTCTAATTGCCGCAAGGCGATTACAAAGAATCATCCCGATTTAATATATTTGAAAAAGCCGGAAGACAAGGCGTCTATCGGCGTGGAAGACGTGCGCGAACAAATCTTGACGGAAATCCATTTAAGACCGTACCTCGCGAAAAGACGCGTGTTCTTAATTGGAGACGGAGATGCGATGTCCGTTGAGGCACAAAATGCGCTTTTAAAAGTTTTAGAAGAGCCGCCTTCTTATGTGACGTTTTTAATCTGTGTCACGAAACAGGAAAAATTGCTCGACACCGTACTTTCGCGGAGTCAGGTTGTTTCTATGTTTCCGCTTTCGGCAGACGAAATAGAAACGTATTTAGATGCCAAAAACGGGAAAAATGAAAAGCACAAGCTTTTTGCGCGACTGGCTCAGGGAAGCATTGGAACAGCGTTTTCGCTTTTGACCGATGAAAATACGGAAAAATTATTTGAAGAAAGCATCCGAGCGATTGCGGCCTTAAAAAATCGTGAGGAAAATATCCACGAAGCAACGTCCTTTTTCATCGCGGAAAAGGAAAACATTCAAACAGTCATTGATTTTTGCCAGACATTCTTAAGGGATTGTGTTTTTGTGAAAACCGGAATGGACGGGCAAGTGATATATGAAAATAAATTATCTGAAATGCGTGTGTTTATAGAGGGGATACCGAAAAGAAGTTTGGTTTCCGCTTTTGACAGACTCACAGATTTCAGATTAAGACTTAAGCAAAATTTAAATTTTAGTGCATCAGCAAGCGAAACCGTGATGCGCATTTGGGAGGACTTCCATGATAAAAGTAGTGGGCATCAGATTTAAGCCCGTTGGAAAAGTATATTATTTTAATCCGGAG
>JAZRET010000153.1:0-3753 GCA_045660945.1 Congzhengia sp. | reverse complement strand
TCTCTTGCCGATCTCGAAAACGAAAAATTATCAAAAAATCTCGCATACTTCGCTCACCCGTACTCATCTTGGGAGAAAGGAACTGTCGAAAATCTCAACGGACTTTTTCGCAGGTTTATTCCAAAAGGAAAATCCATTCGTGATTTCTCCGCCGAATATATTTCATATGTTGTTCTTTGGGCAAATTCTTTACCACGAAAAATTCTTAACTATTCCACTTTTGAGGAATGTTTCATCTCGGAACTTAATTCTGCTTTGATCCAATAGTTCTTTCAAAGTGTTCAACTTATTCTTGCAATTCGTCCAAGAATCTTTTCAAAATTTCTAATTGACAAAAAAAATTAAATCATTTATCATTCGGCGCATATAAATTGAAAAAAAATTTTTTAGGTGATTCGATAACGAAAGCCTGCAGACTCGATTGAGTTTGCGGGCTTTTTTAAATTTCCGGGAGGTATTTTTATGTTCAAGTTTTCAAAAAAAATTTCTGCGTTAATCGCGGCAGGTTTTATTTTTTCTGCAGGAATTTTTTCAGGTTGCGGCAATGACTCCGCCTCGACCGAAACTAAAAAAGAATTTTTAAATGTTTCTTACGATCCGACTCGCGAACTTTACGCAAATTATAACGAAAAATTTAAAAATCATTGGGAAAAAGAACTCGGCAAAGATGAAATTATTTTAACTCAATCGAATGGCGGTTCAGGCAAACAAGCTCGCGCAGTTATCGAAGGACTTGAAGCAGATGTTGTGACGCTCGCGCTTGCTTATGATGTTTTGGAAGTGCAAAAAGCCGGCTTAATTGATGAAGGTTGGCAAAATGAATTTCCACAAAATTCTTCGCCGTATACTTCAACGATAGTTTTTCTGGTTCGCAAAGGAAATCCGAAAAATATTCAAGATTGGGATGATTTAATTCGCGATGATGTTGCAATTATTACTCCGAATCCGAAAACTTCCGGCGGTGCTCAATGGAATTATTTAGCCGCGTGGGAATTTGCAAAAAGAAAATTTAACGGCGATGAAACTCAAGTCCGCGATTTTGTAAAAAAAATTTATAAAAATGTTGTAGTTTTGGACAGCGGAGCTCGCGGTGCGACAACTTCATTCGTTCAACGCGGTCAAGGCGATGTTTTAATTGCGTGGGAAAATGAAGCTCTGCTTTCAAAAAAAGACGCGCCCGACGATTACGAAATTATTACGCCGAGTTTGAGTATTTTGGCTGAACCTTCGGTCGCTGTCGTCGATAAAATTGTTGACAAAAAAAATACTAGCGAACTTGCCGAAGAATATCTGAAATATTTGTACAGTGACGAAGGGCAGGAAATTGCCGCGCAAAATTTTTATCGTCCGCGTAATCAAAAAATTTTGGAGAAACACTCCGATATTTTTAAAAATTTAACGCTTTTTACGATTGATGACGCTTTCGGCGGCTGGATTAAAGCTCACGACGAACATTTTGCTGACGGCGGCACTTTTGATCAAATTTATCAAAAATAATTTAAAAATTTTTCGGTGATTCGACTAAGAAAGCCTGCGAAAATTTTTTTTGCAGGTTTTTTTATTTTCGGAGGTGATTTTTTTGAAAAATTTTGAAGTAATTCCCGGAAAAAATTTAACGCTCGGCATAACTTTAACTTTCGTGAGTTTATTTTTATTTATTCCGCTCGCCGCGTTCATTTTATTTGCAAGCGGAATGGGATTGGAAAAATTTTTTTATGCAGTAACTGATTGGCGAAATGTTCACGCATATTTAATCAGTTTTTTTTGCGCACTCGCCGCAGGAATAATAAATTCAATTTTCGGCTTGATAATCGCATGGGTGTTGGTTCGCTATGAATTTCGCGGAAAAAAATTTATGGACGCACTGATAGATTTGCCGTTTGCATTGCCGACAGCAGTCGCGGGAATTGCATTAACAACTTTATACGCGCAAAATGGTTTTCTCGGAAAAATTTTTTATAATTTTGGAATCGAAACGGCATTTTCGCCAATCGGAATCACAATCGCGTTAATTTTTGTCGGAATACCGTTCGTCGCAAGAAGTGTTCAGCCGGTTTTAAAAGAATTAGATCCGCAACTCGAAGAAGTCGCAAATTTATTCGGAGCGGGAAATTTTACAATTTTTAGCAAAATAATTTTTCCTGAATTGATTTCGCCGCTTTTAACAGGATTTGCACTTGCATTTGCTCGCGGAATCGGCGAATACGGTTCAGTAGTTTTTATCGCGGGAAATATGCCGTACGAAACAGAAATTGCTCCGCTGATGATAATGACAAAATTGGAACAATTTGATTATCAGTCGGCGGCGGCAATCGCAATCGTGATGATGATTTTATCTTTGACAATTTTAATTTTAATTCACGGCTGGCAAGCAAAAAATTTGAAAAAAATCTCGGCGTGATTAGTGAAAAATTTTCTAAAAAAATTCAAAAAAATTTGCGAAAAAATTTTTTCAAAAATCGGCTTGGAGCTGAAATTTGCTCTAAAAAATAAAAAATCGCGCAGTGACGCGAAATATAATTTTTACTTAAAGGACTTTTTGTAACGCAAAAAATAGGCTGAAAGACTTTTTGTAACGCAAAAATTATTTTTGAAGGAGATGAAAAAAATGCGTGAACCGACTTGGCTGAAAAATTTTTTAATATTTTTGGCAGGATTTTTTTTATTTGTGATGTTGATAATGCCGCTGATTTTAGTTGCAAAAGAAGCGTCGGCGAAAGGCTTGGAATTTTATTTTCAGGCGTTGACCGATGAATTTGCATTAAAAGCACTTTTTTTGACAATCGAGGCAACAATTTTCGCGGTAATTTTGAACACAATTTTCGGAATTTCATCGGCGTGGCTTTTGACGAAATTTAATTTTCGCGGAAAAACTTTTCTCGGCTCGCTGATTGACTTGCCGTTTGCAATTTCGCCGGTAGTAGCAGGATTATTTTTCATAATGTTGTTCGGCAGAATGAGCCCGCTGTACGATTTTTTGCAAAAAAATGATTTGGCGATAGTTTTCGCGGTGCCGGGAATAATTTTGGCGACAGTTTTTGTAACATTTCCATTCATAACACGCGAATTGATTCCGGTAATGGAAAATTTAGGAAAATCTGAGGAAGAAGCGGCGACGACGATGGGCGCGAGCGGTTGGACAATTTTTAGAAAAGTTACGTTGCCGAATATAAAATGGGCGTTGGGCTACGGAATAATTTTGTGTTCTGCGAGAGCTTTGGGCGAGTTCGGAGCAGTTTCAGTTGTGAGCGGACATATTCGCGGAAAAACAAATACTTTGCCTCTGCACATAGAAATTTTGTACAACGAATATAATTTTACTGCGGCGTTTGCAGTTGCGTCGGTTTTAGTTTTTTTGGCGATAATTATTTTGATTTTGCGAAATATTTTTGAACATTACAGCAAAGAAAATTTGGAAGTCGGTGAGAAAAATGTTTGAAGTGCAAGTTAAAAATATCAATAAAAATTTTGGAAATTTTAAAGCGTCGGACAATGTGAGTTTTGATGTCGAAAAAGGAAAATTGATCGGCTTGCTTGGTCCGAGCGGTTCAGGAAAAACTACAATTTTGCGAATGATAGCAGGACTTGAACAACCTGACAGCGGAGAAATTTTTATCGGCGGAAAAAAAGTTAATGATTTACCGCCCGGCAAACGCGGAATCGGATTTTTATTTCAAAGTTACGCACTTTTCAAACATATGACAGTTTTTGAAAATATTTCGTTTGGTTTGCAAGTCGGATCGTAGCCATGTC
>JAZRET010000152.1:0-8755 GCA_045660945.1 Congzhengia sp. | reverse complement strand
CGGTTGATTTTGACAGAATGAAGATTGTTGCCGCAATCCGCAAGGCAAACGCAGAGGTGGAGGAGCAAGAGCGTGCAACCGATGAAGAAATCAACTCCATTTTAGATTATATTGAATCGAGAAAAGCAAAGAGAATGCTGGTAGAAGATATTCAGGATATTATCGAGCAGAAGCTCATGGAAATGAACCATTTTGAACTCGGTAAAATCTATATCATTTATCGTTATTCCCGCGCACTCGTCAGAAAGGCAAACACAACGGACGAATCTATTTTGAGTCTCATTCAGAACGCAAATAAAGACGTTATGGAGGAAAACTCCAATAAAAACGCGATTGCCGCATCTACGCAGAGAGACCTCATTGCCGGCGAAGTATCGAAAGACTTAACAAAGAGAATTCTGCTTCCCGAAAAAATCTCCAAGGCGCATGAAGAGGGCGTTCTTCACTTCCACGATGCAGACTATTTCATCCAGCCGATTTTTAACTGCTGTTTGATTGATATTGGAAATATGTTAGGTCAGGGAACCGTGATGAACGGAAAACTCATTGAAACGCCGAAGAGTTTTCAGGTTGCCTGCACGATTGTAACCCAGATTATCGCGGCGGTAGCGAGCAGTCAGTATGGCGGTCAGTCGGTGGACATCCGTCATTTAGGAAAATATCTGCGCAAGAGCTATGATAAATTTAAAAAGAGCATTAAAGAGGCAAGTGGCGATGGCATTTCCGAAGAAATGATTGAAAAACTTGCGATGGAACGCACAAAAGACGAACTTCGCTCCGGTGTGCAGACCATTCAGTATCAGATTAACACGCTGATGACAACAAACGGTCAGTCGCCGTTTGTAACGCTCTTTTTAAACCTTCAAAAAGACGATGAATACTTAAAAGAAAACGCAATGATTGTGGAAGAAATTCTGCGTCAGCGCCTTGAGGGAATCAAAAACGAGGCGGGCGTTTATGTAACACCGGCGTTTCCGAAACTTGTGTATGTGTTAGATGAACACAACTGTTTAAAGGGCGGCGAATACGATTATATCACGAAATTAGCGGTGCAGTGCTCGATTAAGAGAATGTATCCTGACTATATTTCCGCGAAAAAGATGCGTGAAAACTATGAGGGGAATGTCTTTAGTCCGATGGGCTGCAGAAGTTTTCTCTCTCCCTGGAAAGATAAAGACGGAAACTTCAAGTTTGAAGGCCGCTTCAATCAGGGTGTTGTCAGCTTAAATCTTCCGGCGATTGCTTTGGAAGCAAAAGGCAAGGAAGAGGCGTTTTGGAAACTGTTTGATGAACGTCTCGCGCTTTGTTATGAGGCACTGATGTGCCGCCACCGTGCGCTCCTCGGTACAAAATCCGACGTAAGCCCGGTACATTGGCAGTACGGCGCAATAGCGCGTCTTGGAAAAGGCGAAGTCATTGATAAATTCTTATACGGCGGCTATTCTTCCATTTCTTTGGGCTATATCGGCCTTTACGAAGTGACAAAGATTATGCGCGGTGTTTCTCATACAACGCCGGAAGGCGAAGAATTTGCGCTCAAAGTTATGAACCATCTGCGCGCGGCAACCGACAGATGGAAAGAAGAAACCGGCATCGGTTTTGCGCTTTACGGAACGCCCGCAGAATCACTCTGCTATAAATTTGCGCGTCTCGACAAGAAAAAATATGGATCCATCGAAGACATTACAGATAAAGGATATTATACAAATTCTTATCACGTAGATGTGCGTGAGGATATTGACGTATTCTCAAAATTCGAGTTTGAAAGTCAGTTCCAGAAAATTTCATCCGGCGGTGCGATTTCTTATGTGGAAATTCCGAATATGCGTCACAACGCCGAAGCAATTGAAGATATTGTAAGATTTATTTATGACAACATTCAGTATGCAGAGTTTAACACAAAGAGTGACTATTGTCACGTGTGCGGCTTTGACGGCGAAATCGAAATCAACGATGAAAACGAATGGGAATGCCCCGCGTGCCACAACAAAGACCACGCAAAAATGAACGTTACCAGAAGAACTTGCGGATATTTGGGTGAAAACTTCTGGAATGTTGGAAAAACCAAAGAAATTAAGGCAAGAGTATTGCACTTATAAGGAATAGAGTATGAATTATTCAGGAATCAAAACGCACGATGTTGCAAATGGCATCGGTGTACGTGTGTCGCTGTTTGTCAGTGGCTGTACGCACCATTGTAAAGGTTGTTTTAACGCCGAGACATGGGATTTTTGCTACGGCGAACCGTTTACGGAAAAAGAGGAACAAAAAATCATAGATGCGCTTGCGCCGGCGTACATCAAAGGGTTTTCGCTCTTGGGAGGAGAGCCGTTTGAACCGCAAAACCAAAAAGCACTTCTGCCGCTTTTAGAAAAAATCAAAGAGGCGTATCCTGAAAAAGATATCTGGTGCTACACGGGGTATACTTTAGACGAAGAACTGTTAAAGGAAAGCCGCGCGCGGACAAATGAGACAGATAAGATGCTTTCCAAGATTGATATTTTGGTAGACGGCGAATTTGTAGAAGATGAGAAAGATTTAAACATCCGTTTTCGCGGGAGCCGAAATCAGCGCATCATTGACGTAAAAGAAACGCTCAAAACGGGAAAGCTTGTTTTGGCAGAAACGTACTATGAAAAGAAACGAGGATAACAGCATGGAAAAAAGAAATGTGCGCTTTACAAAACTTGAAAAAGGAGCGCAAATGCCGACTTACGGTACGGAATTTTCCGCAGGTGCAGACCTTTATGCACTTTTGGATGAAGACCTTACCATTGATAGCGGAAAAACAGTATTGGTACACACCGGAATTTGTATGGAAATCCCCGAAGGTCTGGTAGGTCTTATTTACGCAAGAAGCGGTATGGCAACCAAAAGAGGCTTAGCACCGGCAAACTGCGTTGGTGTTATCGATAGCGACTACCGTGGCGAAATCATGGTGGCACTTCATAATCACGGAAAAGAAGCGCAGACCATTTCAAACGGAGAACGCATCGCACAGTTCGTGCTCGCACCGTTTATCTCCGCGGCGTTTGAAGAGGTTGAAAGTTTAACCGACACAGACCGTGGCGCAGGTGGTTTTGGCTCTACCGGTACCAAATAAAAAACTTGTTGGATTAACGTCCATCCTACTTATAAAAAAGGGGCAGTCGCGTCGGCGCGATTGCCCTCTTTTTTGCGTTATAAGGAAAGTTTTTCTTCAAAAGAGAAATTTAACGAGCGCCAGCAAAACAACACCGGGAACCCCCAAAATTCCAACGATAGATGCGCTTGCGATGTTTATCCCGATGGAAAAGTGGGAAAAGGCAAGTGCGAAATTCAATATGTAAAGCCCCACCCAGCCCAGGGCGGTGTGAGACATCAACATGAGCAGTCCTCTTAGGGGCTTTATGAAGAAAAAGGCAAGACATAATAAAAGAATGGAAGCGATAATTGCGAAAAAAAGCGGTGCTGTCATAGCGTGTCCTCCTCAAAAGGGGAATAGGTAAAGGCATGTTTTTTTGCCAGTTTAATCTGCCGGTTTAGGTTGAGTTCTGCAGCTTTCAGCCGATAAATGCAGTATTCTTTTGCATCCTCATCGGCTATCAAATCTAAGTTCTTGCGAAAGGAGTCTGTTTCCGATTTGGCGGAAAGAAGTGCCGCGAAAAGTTCGTTTCGGGATTGACTGGTTTCTTTCGGCATCCGCGCAGTTTTAAAAAAATGCAAAAATGAAGAAAGACCTTTTTCGCGCTTTTCATTTTTTGCTTGTCCGGTTACAGATTGCATATTGATCACCTCTTATCTTTAATATAAGCAGAGAAAAGACAGAATATTCCTGCCAAAAAGAAAAGATACAAAAAAAGAAAATCTTGTGGGCTTGTTTTTGGAAAGAAAAAGGTGTATAATAGAGTTGAAAAACGAAAAAGGAGCGAAAGAAATGAACATAACGGAAGGAATCTTTGCTGTCGGCGTGAACGACAGAGATATTGATTTATTTGAAGGACAGTACATCGTAGAAAACGGCATGGCATATAATTCCTATGTGATTTGCGATGAAAAAACCGCGGTTTTAGATACCGTGGATAAAAAGTTTGGAGAAGAGTGGCTTAAAAATGTCTCCGAAGTTCTCGGAGAGAAAACGCCTGATTATTTAGTAGTGCATCATATGGAACCGGACCATTCTGCAAATATTGATAAATTTGCAAAAAAATATCCGGAAGCGAAAATCGTGGCAAGCGCAAAAGCATTCGTAATGATGGAACAATTCTTTGGCACAAACTATGAAGATCGCCGCGTTGTTGTGGGCGAGGGGGATACGCTTTCTCTCGGCGCACATACACTCACTTTTATCACGGCACCGATGGTGCATTGGCCGGAAGTGGTATTAAGTTATGAATCCAGCACAAAAACGCTTTTCTCCGCAGATGCATTCGGAAAATTCGGAACAACCGATGCAGACGAACCGTGGGACTGCGAAGCGAGAAGATATTATATCGGCATTGTGGGAAAATACGGTGCGCAGGTGCAGGCGCATTTAAAGAAAGCGGCAGGTCTTGATATCGCGCGTATTTGCCCGCTTCACGGACCGGTCTTAACAGAAAATCTGTCTCACTATATCGGTCTTTATGACATCTGGTCCTCTTACAGAGCAGAAACGGAAGGTGTAGCAATTTTCTACACATCTGTTTACGGCAACACCGAGCAGGCGGTTTCCTTCCTTGCACAGGAACTAAGGGCTGCCGGCGAGAAAAAAGTATGCGTTACGGATCTTGCAAGAAGTGATATGGCAGAAGCGGTGGAAGATGCGTTTCGTTATGACAGAATCGTACTTGCAACCACAACGTATAATGGCGGAATTTTCCCGTTTATGCAGACCTTTATCCACCACTTGACAGAAAGAAATTTCCAGAATAAAACCGTAGGTATCATTGAAAATGGAACATGGGCGGCAACAGCCGATAAAACCATCCGCGCGATGCTTGAAAAGCAGAAAAACCTTAACATTTTAGAAAGTGGAGTGCATATTAAATCTGCAGTATCAGAAGAAAATATTTTAGAAATCAAACAACTGGCAAAGAAACTTTGTGAAAAATAAAGAAAAGGGGTGTAGTAAAATGCGCCCACCACACAAGGCAAAGAAAAAGTATAACAGAGTCTTCACATTATACTTGTCAAAAAATCATTTCAACGTTAAGGAAGGAATTCATCAAAAGATGAATTCCTTCTGTTTTTTATTGCCTTGTGTTTTGAACAAACGTCACCTCTCGACGTATCCGCATACGACTTCGGGTTCCGTTTGTCCAATCTGCGCTATTTTCCGGCCACCCCAAAAGAAAGAAGCGATGTGGCAAGCCACATCGCTTCTTTTTATGTACTTAGATTATTCTGCCTGGGGAGCACCAACGGGACATACGTTTGCGCAGTTACCGCAGTCAATGCAAGCGTCAGCGTCGATTACGTATTTGCCGTCGCCTTCAGCGATGCAGGATACGGGGCATTCAGATGCGCATACGCCGCAGCTGATGCAATCGTCGTTAATGATGTAAGCCATGTTTTTGCACCTCCTCTTAAAGGTATCAGGCGAAAAGCCTGTAAGGTATTTTAAAGATTAAAATAATCTAAAAAAACGAAGTTAGTCAATCACTTTTTCGCTGATAGGTGTTCCGTCAGACGTAGTGATAATTTTTTCGGGATTTACCCATTCACCGCCGGAAAATCCGAATTCCATCTGCACAAGTGAACTTGTGGCAGCTTCGTCACAGATATAGTAAGATACGCCGCCAATTGTTTTAGGTGTTCCGGGAAGCGTGTGTGTTTTCAAATCAACTTTATCCCCGTTTTTAAATTTCCACGCATAAGAAAGCAGTTTTCCGGTGGAAAGATCTGTTTCTAAATTATCTTTCACTTCGCCCATTACGGGGAAGAGTTTTAAGACATATCTTAATTTTAATTTTTGACGCACCAGTTCTTTTAAAAAGTCCTGCTGGGTATTGATTCTGCCGAGGTCGGCATTTTTGTAACCGGAGCGAAAACGAAGAAGCCCCTCAGCATCTGCGCCGTCCAGTGTTTGCAAACCCTTTTTTAAATGGATATGTAAATCCTGTGCGGGGTCATCGTAATCCATGTCTATAGGTACATTATACTCCACTCCGCCCAAAAGGTCAATCACATTTCGTACACCTTCGAAATTTATTTTACAAAAACTGTGTACGGGCATACCGGTGAGGTTGCGAACGGTATCTACCAAAAGTGCCTCGCCATCTTCTTTTCCGAGACAGGCGTTGATTTTGGCGTAGCCCCCTTCGATTTTTACGCGAGTGTCACGCGGAATAGAAAGAAGGTTTACAGTTTTTTCTTTTTCATTTATGGAAACGAGCATATTCACATCAGAACGGATGCCGTCTTTGTCCACGCCGACAACTAAAATGTTTCGCACGTTGCCGTTTGCGGGATCCAGAAACGCATCAAATGTACTTGACGATGAAAAAAAGTTCAGTCCATATGCTAAAAAGAAAATTAAGAGCGCGCCCAGAAGTGTTATTGCCAAGGAGATGAAAAATGGTTTTTTACTCAATGAAAACACCTCCTGAGGCTCAATCAATTGATTCTGCCGGCATACGCGTTGTTGCAGCCGATGTGGCAGAAGGTGTAGAGGAGGCTGTTTTTTTGTCTTCCTTTGCAGGACCTGCAGAAACAACAGGTGCAACAGAAGGAGATGGTGTTGAAGAGGTTTTTTCCTCTAATTTTTTAGCCTCGTCTTCCGGATAACCAAACTCTTCAAGCACCAACTTTTTTGTCTCTGAAGGACTATAAACATAGTAAGATACTTTGCCGATATATTTTCCTTCGCCCGGCAGGATGAAGGACTGAATCTCATTTGTTTCTGTCGATTTGAGCATACTGATAAACTCAAGCGCAGAAGAAATGGTGAAGTTAGACTGCACGTGCTTGGAGGCGGAAGTCAAAAGTTCGGGCGCTTTTAAAACATACTGTGGCTGCATTTTCTGACGGAATAATTCCGATAAAAATGCCTGCTGCGCACCAATTCTTCCGATATCGCCTTTATAATAATCGCCGGGCGCATATACTTCTGCGCCTTTGTTATTGTGACGGAAGCGGACAAAATCATGTGCTTGTTTTCCGTCTAAATGCTGAAAACCTTGTTTTAAATGAATATGAAGATCCTGCGCCGGGTCGTCATAGTCCATATCGAATGGGACGTCGTAGTCGACGCCACCCAAAATATCAATGATTTCAATAAAACCGTTGAAATCCACTTCGCAGTAATAATGAATGGGCATTTTGGTGATGGTTTTAATGGTTTCAATCACGAGTTCTTCGCGCTGCGGAAAACCGATTAAAGCATTCATTTTCACGGATTTTCCGTTATTTAACGTGATTTTCGTGTCGCGCGGGATGGATAAAAGTTTGATGTCGTTTTTCACGTTGTCAACACTCACAACCATAATGGTATCGGAGCGATTTCCACCCTCATCCACGCCGAGAAGCAAAAGATTCATTTTGCCGCGCATCGGAGGCTCGTCCAAAACACGCAGAACATCGTCATCCAGCGTAGTGATTTGGTTAAGTTTTGCAAACTGCACACCGAGATATACCGAAGTAAATGCCAAAAAAGTAATCAGGATGCACAGAAAAATGTTTTTCTTTGTAAATTTCATAAAGGTAAACACGAACCTTTCTGCTCGGATTTGCCGCAAAACGAATGCGGCGAGCCATCTATTTCTAAAAGTATCAATTTTTACATATCTTGACACTTTATTATACAACAATTATATTAAGAAAATGTTAAGGGAATATTAATTTATGATTTATTCTGTCAAAGTGAAGCAAAATATGATACAATAAGAAAAAAGGAGCGTGGAATAAAATGAAAAACACAAGTTTTCAGAAAATTGTTTTGTATATCGCTTGCGTGATGTTCGTCATTGGACTGAGCGCCTGCGGTGCGACAGATAAAAATAAAAATGCGGTTTCCTGCACAGTGAGTGTATCTTGCGAAGAAATTTTAAGGCATATGGATGAGCTAAAGCCGGAAAAGAGAGAACTTGTGCCGGAAAACGGGCTGATTTTAGCAGAAAGAACCGTTGAGGCAGGAAAAAACTCCGCGCTTACGCTTTTAGAGCAGGAACTTAAGAAAAATAAAATACATTTTGACAAAAGCGGAAACTATCTAAAAGGAATCGGTAATATTTATGAAAAAGATTGCGGCACATATTCCGGTTGGATTTATACGGTAAACGGAGAATATGTGGAAAAGGGCGCGGATGCGTATTATCCACAGGCTGGAGACCAAATAGAGTGGAGTTATATGACAGGATTGGAATAAAAAAGAGCAGTGATTTTTATCACTGCTCTTTTATTTAGATTTACAAATCATAATGAGTAGTAGTCCCGTTCCGGGGTTAAATTCTGCAAAATCTTCTGTAAATTCATTGCTCACACCGTAGGGGTTTCCTAAGTCCATCACGGCGTCTTCCAAGGGATAAAAAACACCTTTTATAAAGACGTGTTCGCATGTTGTTAGGGGAATCGCAGAAATGCAATAGCCGTCTCTTTTGGGGAATTTCGTTGGGCGGTTAATCAGCGTGACGGATGTGTTCTTATCTAAGAGACGCGCATTTACGCCACGGTCTAAACAATATTTTAAAAGATGAATATTTGCAAGCGTGTGGTCGATGCGATTTCCTAATGCGCCGAGTATACAGATTTCTGTTGCGCCTTTTTCGATTGCGATGGAAGTCGGATCGTAGCCATG
>JAZRET010000151.1:0-1868 GCA_045660945.1 Congzhengia sp. | reverse complement strand
GGCACAATTGTCGGCGAACACGATGTACTCTTCGCCGGCCCCGATGAAGTGATTACACTTTCGCATAGCGCAGGCTCAAGAGATGTGTTTGCACAAGGCGCGGTTCGTGCCGCAAAGTTTATGGCAGGAAAACCGAAAGGTTTTTATTCGATGGATGACTTGTTTGAAGAATTGGTATAAAGAGATATAAAATAAAAAACGTACAGTTCAAAAACGAACTGTACGTTTTTTTATCCCATATCATGGCAACAACCAGCATCTAAACCATATTTTTCAAAGATGCAAACGATTTTTTCAACAATCTCAAAATCGCTTGTGGAGTAATCTGCAGATAACAAAACGAGTTGAATTTCGTGGAGCGCTTTGGCGGAGGATGTCAAAATCAACTCGTTTTTATCAAAAGTCATGTGCTTCAAATATTGCCAAGCCACTCTTCCGAGTTCTTTTTCAATCATTTCATCTGTCATAGTATCACCTCTTGTTCATATTATATGTCAAAAAGACATGAATGTCAATAGGTCTGACTGACATAATAGAGTTAGGAGGGGATGTGGCGATGAATCGATTAAAGGAGCTTCGGAAAGAAAAGGGCTATTCGCAACTAAATATTGAAATCCTAACGGGTATTGACCAGGGAAATTATTCAAAGATAGAGCAGGGTGTGAGGTATTTGACGCTCGACCAATGTAAGCGCCTTGCGATTTTATACGATACAAGTATGGATTATATAGCGGGACTCACTGATGAAAAAACGCCGTATCCCAAAACTTCAGAATATCAACATCCGGACAAATACGACATTCGTGATATCACATAATAAAAATCACTTCTTTCTTTGGTGTATTATACATACACTAAATATAAAGAGGTGATTTTTTTGTATCGTGCAGGGAGTTTAAGACAAAAAGAAGTAATCAACATAAACGATGCATCAAGGCTTGGATATGTCTCCGATGTGGAAGTGAGTTTAGAAAAAGGAGAGATAGAAGCGATCATTGTTCCGGGCAGAATGCGCGTGTTTAATTTCGGAAAAAATGATGATTTGGTGATTACGTGGGATAAGATTTTTAAAATCGGTGAGGATGTGATTTTGGTGGATGTGGATGTCTCCTGCTTTATCCAGAACATACAAAAACATAAAGAGTTGTTTGAGTTTTCAAAAAAGAAGCGCGCATAAACTTGTTTTTTTCGCATAAACATATAGCAAAAATCAAATACTGAAAATAAGAACATAAAGGAGTTGAAACTATGAAAAAAATTATCTGTAAAATCGAATATGATACGGAAAAATCAGAACTGATTGCACAAAAAACATTTGGGGAAATAGGCGACGATGACGGTTATGAAGAAAGTCTTTACAAAACGCCGGATGGGAAACTGTTTCTTTATACCAACGGTGGAGTGAATTCTGTTCATCCAAAAGAAGATATTATGAGAATGTCTCCTGCGAAAGCACAGGAGTGGCGCGATAGAAACAATATATAACAATAACGAAAAACAGAAGAAAAATCGTGCGTGCATAATGGGGATTTTTCAGGCAATACTAATTTTATCACAAGAAAGGAAAGTGGTAAAATGGTAGAGCAAGACACAATTAAACTTTTAAGAGAATGCGATGCGGGCGTTAAAATGGGGATTTCCTCTATTGACGATGTGATCTCATACGTACGCGAAGAGAAGTTAAAAAAACGCCTTTCTGACTGCAAGCGCGAGCATGAAGAATTGGACCGAGAAATTCAGGAAAAGCTCACAAAGTTTCACGATGACGGAAAAGACCCGGCCCCAATTGCAAAAGGGATGTCGTGGATGAAAACAAACATGAAGCTCATGGTGAATGAGTCCGATGAAACCATTGCAGACCTTATGAC
>JAZRET010000150.1:0-4158 GCA_045660945.1 Congzhengia sp. | reverse complement strand
TTTGTGGATGAACTCCCCAAAACCATCAGTGGAAAAATCAGACGTGTGGAAATCAGAAACAACGATAAATAATAAAACTAAGAGCAGGATTTTACGAAATTGTAAATTCCTGCTCTTTTTTATTGCCCTTTCGTTGACTTTTTTAAACATTTTTGTATATAATAATACTATTATTTTTGTTCGGGAGGGCATCTTATGAAACACAACGAAAAACGCGCAGTATTTTTCTCTTCTGCAAAGGCGCAAATCAAACAAAACAAACTCCCCTTTGCAATTTATATGATTCTGCGCATTTTTGTAATTGCATCTATGATCCTTGCGGCTGTTCGCGGACAGTTTGAAAACGTATTTGTCTATGCATTAACACTTGTTTTATTTTTGCTCCCTGCCGCGATTGAGAAAAAACTCAAAATCGATTTTCCCGACACATTTGAAATCATCATTCTGCTCTTTATCTTTTCTGCGGAAGTTTTGGGGGAAATTCATGACTACTATATGCGCGTTCCTTACTGGGACACGATGCTTCATACGATAAACGGCTTTTTGTTTGCTGCAGTTGGCTTTTCTTTAGTAGATGTCATGAACCGCAACCCGAATATCAAATTCCACCTTTCGCCCGTATACCTTGCCGTAGTTGCCTTTTGTTTTTCCATGACGATTGGCGTTTTCTGGGAGTTTTTTGAGTTCGGATGTGATATGTTACTCGGAAAAGACATGCAAAAAGATTTTATTATAAACGCGTTTTCTTCTGTGACGCTGGACGCAACACACTCAAATATCCCTGTGAGACTCAGTAACATTAAAGATGTTGCCATAAACGGAAAAGCACTCGGTCTCGGCGGATATTTAGACATCGGCTTAATTGATACGATGAAAGATTTACTTGTCAACTTCGTTGGTGCATTTATTTTTAGTGTCATCGGGTTCTTCTATGTAAAAAACCGCGGAAAAGGAAGATTTGCAAAGCAGTTTATTCCAACGCTCGATGAAAACGAAGAAAAAGAAGAATAAAAAAATAGCAAAAGCAGAGGTTTTAAAAACCTCTGCTTTTTTTGTGCGGCGTGTGATTGTCGGATCTATTTTATTATTCGGTCGGCTTATCTGACGATGACAATTTCTTTTACTTCATCTTTAAAGATGCTTAAAAATACGCGGCTTTCATCAAGCGCATCGTACTGCGGAATGTCACCGGGTTCTACGACCTTAATCGGGTTTTTCGTGTTTTCAGAGTTAAACTCATAAACGCGAACGCCCTGGATGTTATAGTTTTCAACTGCTCCGCCGTTTACAGATACGTTCATGGAATTTGCAAACTTCTTCATTACTTTACCGTAAACTGTTACGAAATCGTCGCTTACATCTGTTTTTGCTTCTGTTCCTTTGTTTTCTACTTCAAACAGAACGCGGATGGATTCAATTTCACCTGCGGCGTTTGTTTTCATCTGGATGATATCGCCGGAAGAAAGTTTTTCGCCCTCGCCGTTTACTAAGATATCAGCTTCTGCTGTCATAAAGGTCTGTTTCTTTCCGTCTACAAAGGCGTAGAGTTTTTCAACAGTTTCATTGTCGGAGTTGATTGTTGTAGAGAGTTTTTCTACTACCGCGATCGGTGCTTCTAAGTTTGCCACACCGTCAGAGTTTGTCACAACGACAACTTTTGCAGTTAAATCTTCGCCTACGTCGTAAACCAATACATCGTAATCTGTGTCATTTTCAAAGAGACTATTGTTTTCTACAGAATATTTTGTAGGATCTGTTTCGCCTTCCGGAATGTCGAATACGATGGTATCTTTTGTGATGTTGAAGTTTCCGAGTTTTTTGGAAGATTCTTTATATTTTAATGTCGCGTCTGCGTTTAATGTGAATGTTGTTTTGTCAATACCGCTTACAGTACCGTCTTTTGCAGTTGCAAGGCGTGTGAGTTTGCCTTCTGCGTTAGTATCAAATGTTACAAGCTGAGAAACTACGCTTGCACCACCGTTTTTAAGGCTGGTTAAAACAGTTTCAGCAAGTACATTGGAAGTTTCATTAAACTTTAATTTGTCGCCGGATTTTACAACCTTAATTTCGCCGTTTTTGTCTAAAACCTTGATCTGAAGATGTTTATCAAAACCGGTTGTGATATCGGCTGCAACGAGAAACGCGTAGTTTGAAGAAAGGCCGGTTGTTGCATCTACCGCCGCGATGTTGCCATCTTTATCAAGGTAGAATGTGCCTTCATCATTTAAGCCTATTTCGTTCGGATAGTTCGGAGAAACACCGTATTCTGTGCCGTTAATCACTTTTTTATCACCGTGAAGTTCTTCTACTCTGCCGACAACGTTTTTCGTTGTGACTTCAACCATTACGATAGAACCGTCTTCACTTTTTGCTACAGATAAAACGTCCCATTCTTTTAAGTCTTTCAGACCGATTTCCTGACCGCCTCTTGTGATATAGAATTTCACGTCTTTGTTTTCAGGATCGAAAACCAAAGAGGATTTTCCGTATTTATCAGTTACTCTGTGAGAAGTTAAAATGACTTCTTCTACAACATAGTTTTCATAAGATTCAACAAACACAACATCATAGATATCGTCGCGGTTCTGGTCTAATACCGTTACGCTACCCTGTGTCGGCTGCAATAACCCTGTGCTATAAGAAACGGCTTTCCCGTTAAGCATGAATTTCGCGTCTGTTTTTACTTCTACAGACTGTGTTTTTGTGTCATTTTCTTTATCGTTCCAGTAATTGATTTTGATGGTTTCGCCTTCTTCAACAGATGCGATATTATCTACTGTAATTTTCATAGAGGCATTTTTATTTTTCTGCGCTCTTACTAAAATCACTTTTTCATCTCTGTCTTCGTTTTCTCTGACGTAGCTTTCCACATTAAAACCTAAAAGTTTTGAAGCCTGCGCCATTGCTTTATCTTCTACTTCATAAACGGTTTCACCGATTCTGATTTCGTTATCACGAAGTGAGCTTGTACCGGTTAAACTGCTTGTGCCAACTGCAGTAATCTGACCGGTGATAATATCAGTTTTTAATTCGTCTTCTAATAATGTTTTGTCAACAACTTCATAAGATTCGTCGCCGCCAAAACTTGTCTGTTCCATTTTCTTAACAGTAAGGGCATTTTCTGTCATCTGCGCTACCATACCACGTGTCACGTCAGCATCGTTTGATGCTACAGCATTTTTTGTGATTCCCTGCTGAGATGCAACGCTAACGTAACCCGTCGGGAAACCGCCTTTTTTCTCTGCTGCAGGACCGTGACCTACCAAACGTACCAACACGGTTGCAGCTTCCGCATAAGAAATAGAATCGTCAGGACGGAAGTTACCTTCGTCGTCACCAATTACGATTCCCTGATTTGTAGCAACGTTAATATAACCGTTTGCCCAATGGTTTTCTACCACGTCAGGGAACTTTGTTTTGTGTTCAGAACTTTCTGCGATAGAGCCCATACCTAAAGCGGTAACGGCAACTTTCGCAAATTCAGAACGTTTGATGGTTGCGTCAGGACGAAATGCTCCTGTTTCTGCGTCGCCCACCATGATTTCAAGTGCGCCAAGCACTTCAATTGCGTCTTTGTACTTAGAATTTGTTGCATCCAAGGGCAAAGCAGCAAATGCATTTACGCCAAATCCCATTGCCATGCAGGATGAAAGTAATAGAGATGTCACTTTTTTTGCTTTGAACATAAAGTTTTCCTTCTTAAAATTTAACTATTCGTTTTTCATTTTAAGTCGTTTCCTCAGATGTCCGAGTGATGCGTATATTTTTTTGCAAAGTTGTTTTCTTTGCGGTTATGTCTTTTTAAAATGTTTTTTCGTTTGTCATCGCCGCTTACAGTATCTTATACGAGAAAAGCGCGCAAAAGTTCCGTAAAACGAGCAAGCAATATTTGGTAAGCATAGGTCAAGCCACTTTCTTCATACATATAGAAAAAAGAAACAGAAAGGATTTTTATATGGCTGAAACAAGAACAACCCGCTATTATGATACGATCCAGACAGCACCAACCGAAAATACGCAAGATGCATCTTCCGCAAGAGAAGATCGTTCCCCTCTGCTTGCACCACCTGCGCCCGATGCACTTTTAGATGCCCCGCAGGAAAGTATTACTCCACTCACCTCGGCGGCACGTCCCGAACCTCTGCCGGAGGGCAGTAG
>JAZRET010000149.1:0-5770 GCA_045660945.1 Congzhengia sp. | reverse complement strand
AGACGACGAGGACGAGGACGACGGGAACTCTTTTGTTGGCAAGAAAACGGCAAAAGTAGCCCCAAAACCATTAAACTTATAGGAGACAACGATGGCAGATATACAATATAACGAAGAAAAACACGAATACACCCTCAATGGCGAGGTTGTACCTTCGGTAACCCAATTAGCACAAAAATTTTCGGGCTATGACACGGCTTGGTTGGAAGCACACCCGGAATATGCGGAACGAGGCACTATTGCTCACAATGAACTGGCCGCGTACTTCGCACCAGACTCAGAAATGAAAGAAGAAGATTTTACTTCTGATGTGGCAAAGGAATTGTCGTATAATTTTGTGCGTTCTAAAACTCTACAAACCGAGGTGTTGGTGTACAACGAGAAATTGAAATACGCTGGCACTGTCGATTTGTTGGATGTTGTTGGTGGGCAATGCATGATGATAGTAGACTGGAAAACCGGTGCGCATATCAACAGATTATATTGCCGTTGCCAACTTAGCCTGTATTATTTGGCGCTTAAAGAAATGGGCGTAGATGTATCCGGTGCCGGTATGTGTGTTATCACACCAGACGGAGCAAGATATTTCGAACCATTTACTTGGGCTGAAATGCAGGCACTATTGTCAGACTTTTCTCCAGAAGAAAAGGTGGCAAAGAGAATCGCCGAACTCGAAAAGCAATTAGACGAATTGACTTTCTATGCTCAAGAGTATGACGATTGTAAGCAAGAACTCAAGGAACTCTTGAGTAAAGGGTTTGAGGACACTAACACCCGCAAATTTAACGGGGAACACTATATGTTCACTTTCGTGCCAAAATCGACACGCAAATCTCTAGACCAAAAAAAGGTTGCGGAAGCGCTTGGCGATTTGACAGATTATATGAAAGAAACCGAGGTTGCGGCGACAGTGAGAATCAAAGAAATATAAAGGAAAATAAAAATGACTGAAGAAAGAAAAAACTCCCGTATTGGGTACATTAACCAATCAACTTTTGGTGATAATAAATTGTATGGCACATTGTATTGGGGCGAAAACAAATACCGTTTGGCAAACTTTATGTCCAATGGCGAAATTACCGTTGCAGATGTGCAGGAAAAGACCGAAGAAACATACACCGCCAAAAACGGTAACGAATACCCTGTTTATAAAAACATCGGTGCTATTCGTTTTAACCGCGAAACAGGTGCTGGCGATTTTGTGACAGAACTTGCAGGAGAAAATGTTAAGTATGGCTTTTCCTCCAAAATCGAAGAACACAACGGAACACCCTCACGAGTCATTCGATTTTCGGCCTCTGAGTATTCCGACAATAAATTCCGTACCGCCTTTGACGACGCAATGGTTGTTCAGAGCGAAGCGCCGGTGGAGCAAGTAAAAGATTCTGTTCCGTTCTAGGTTTCCCACACCGGGGTCCTTTATGGTTGTGTGAGCCGCGACCAAGAGTGGTATATATGCGTGTGCTTCCCGGCTTAGTGGGTGGGTTGCTTGTCCGTTTTTGGCTGATCTAGCATGTCGTGGCACAATATATACAGGCTTAAGACAGGGGTGTTGAGTTGAAGCATAATGAATATCTTTTACAGGTTGAAATTGTGTCTGCCTTATCAAAGGCTGGCATCCCTGTCTTCTCTGTTCCAAACCATCTGCTAAAAAATGGCCTAGCAGAAATGACGCGCGAATGCAACGCCGGATTTCGCAAAGGCGCTCCAGATCTGATAGCAGGAGTCAATGGAAAATCGTATTGGTTGGAACTAAAGACAGACAAAGGACGGCAATCTATAGAACAACAGGCATTCCAGGCCATCGCACCTTGCTTTGGCGCGGAATACAGGGTGGTAAGGAATATAGGAGACATAAATGACCTGCTCGGAAATACATAAATGCTATACCTGCGGTGACGATCCTACAATAACATGCGTTTACGACTTATGGTATGTAAAGTGCATAAGGTGTGAAAAGATTGTTGTAAATCCAAGAAAACAAACTGCGATTGACAACTGGAATTTCGAAAACCCTTTGACGAAAAAGCTCGGTACAAAAACAAAAGACCGGGAACTTATGAGAAGAAAGAAAAGACATAAGGGTGGTCGCGTTTATCACTGCAATCCGGTTTACAGGCTAAGCATAAACGGAAACAAGGTAGAAAAATTTGATTCTATAACAGAATTTTCAAAAGCAATTGGTGTGCCGTTTAACAAAATATCAGACAGTTTTAAGCGCTCGCACACCGGAAGAATAGTAGTGAAGGGGAACACATATGGCAGAGAACATTCAACTCAGACCGCACCAAAAACAAGTAGTAGAAGCGGTTCTAAAAAAGTTTAATAGCGGAGAACGCTTTGCGTTGGCCGTTGCGGCTGTTGCGTCGGGCAAATCGTATGCCGCGGCAACTATCGCCAAGGAATTCAAAAGGGTTGTGGTATTACAGCCGTCTATAGAACTTATGAAACAAAATCACAAGTCGTTTGGAAATCTCGGTATTCAAAACGAAATGATAAATGGCAATATTAAGGGCAACTGGTCGGCAGATGTTATTCTAACAACCGCAAATACCCTGTCCAAGAACCTTGATATGCTAGAAGAGCCGGATTTGCTTATTATTGACGAATTGCACCTGCAACATTGGGGCAAAATGCGCAAAACCATCATGCGTGCGTGGCAAAAATGCAAGGTTTTTGGAATGACGGCTACTCCACACTACTACACGCAAGAAATCCGGTATAAAAACAGCACAATGTACAGTGTCACGACCTGTCGTGCCATCGCAGATGGGTATTTTGGTGCCCCTGTGTACGAATTAGACCGTGAAACACTAAAAGAACTCGGTTATGGCACAGATATTCGCATAGAACACGTGAAAATAACCAAGGCACGCGAAATGCACTTTGCGGCACCAGAGATGTACTGGTTTATCATAAATAAGCACCTAGAGGGTGTAAAAATGCTAATGCGCCTGTGTGAAAATGCGATTATATACTGCGATGGAATAAGACATGCAAAGTTCTTGGCGGAAAACATCGACGGTATTGAGTGTGTGTTCGGAGAAACGCCGGCAAAACAGCGTAAGGAGATTGTCGAGCGCTTTATGAAGAACGAAACAAAATATATTGCAACCGTCGGATGTTTGAAATTAGGATTTGACAAGCCGGATTTGAAGAGTATAATCATTTTGACAAATGTCAACAATCCGAGTAATGCGGAGCAACAAATTGGCAGATTAAACCGAGGGACGGGGGTAAAATACTGCTATTATAATAGTAATCTAAACACCATGGAGCCCGTGGTTGGTTCCGAGGTGTGGACTGAAATAAAGAAGTTTTGATATGACAAAAGAAGCGTATATTTTTGATTTAGACGGAACCTTGTGCGACTGTACTGAACGGTATAAAAGATATATAGAAGACGAAGACAGCAACTGGGATGAGTTTTATGCACATTGCGACGAAGACTGCCCTATAATTCCGGTATGCGATGTTTTGACAGCGCTTGCAAACAGAGGCTATGACATTCTGTTTGTTACTGGACGAAGGGAATCTTGTAGAGAGCCAACACTCAAATGGATACGCGATTGGTTTGGCGAAAAAGTCGCAAACACAGACAAATTATTTATGCGTAACGCAGAAGATGGATTTAGGGCCGATTATGTGTCCAAAATGAGAAACTATCGTCAACACATACAGAACAAATGGCATGTGTTGGGTGTATTCGAAGACAGAGACCAATGTGTTCGTGCTTGGCGAGATGTTGGTCTGCAGTGCTTCCAGGTGGCAGATGGATGCTATTAAACAAAAAAGGAGTAAAAAATGAAAAAGAAAAACAAAATTGTAATTACATTTGAATATGAAGACAAAAAAGCGCTTGCCCCCACCGGTATGAAAATCGATACAAAGGGCAACACTTTTGAACTGATACTTGCCGCCATCCGGCTTTGGGAAATAGCCTACGAAGATTCTAAGAAGGCAAACGGAGAAGGTTTGGTTACACCAATCAGAAACGCAATAGCGTGTTATGTAGAAAACATTAAACACGAGGTTGAAGGAGATTAGGGGAGCGGCCAATGCCCGGTCGTGGACAGAACATCGCCGACATACCGATGCCCCTAATAGTATGTCCTTAAACCCATTCCAGAATAGTTTAACGGGTAAAACAGCCGGCTGTTAACCGGCAGTTCTGGATTCGAATTCCGGTTCTGGAGCCAACATAAAGGAGACGCAAATGAAATTTTTAAGCTCACTCAAAGCTTGGCGAAAGCGCGGAAAGACACAAATTGTGCGCCGTGGAAAGCAGGTGGTTGTCCTTAATTCGGACAAACCAAAACTAAAAGCAAAACAAGGAGGAAAGCGGTGTTAGATTATCAAAGTTTTATATGCCAAAAATGCGGCAAGGCGGTTCTGCGAACAAAAGACACAAATTATTGCCAGTATTGTGGGGCAAAACTACCAGAGTTAAAAGAGATGCCAAAGGTCTGTTGCCCTATGTGTCACGGGACAGGCAAGATAGAAGCACAAGCAGCTCAACCATTTAACCCAGTATCGCCATATTTTAATGTAATGACAAATGTAGAACAAAAGGATAGTAAAAAATGAAAAAAGAAAAAAATTATGTATGGAAATTTAGTATATGGCGCCCACGCCAGCAAATTATGTTCGGCATCGAATGGGTTCGTGACGGTTGGCATTTAGAAGACTTTGATGTGTACTTAGGATTCTTTGCTTTTGGGTGGATCAGAATGCCAAAGGAGTTTGACCATGCCTGATATTACAATGTGTGTAAACGTGCATTGCCCAATGCGTAAATTTTGTTACAGGTATAGGGCAAAACCAGACGAACGGTGGCAGTCGTTCTCAGAATTCGAACCTACTACGCGCCAAGGTAGAGATGAAATTGTTATGGAGTGCGAAAACTTTTGGAGCGCAGAACGCTACCCAAAAGAGACACTTAGCCCTCTGGAAGAGGCTGATAAAAGAAATATGCCTAAACCACTGCGGTAGATAAAATTAAAGGGATTGTACTATGAAAGAAACAATAGATACGATTATTCAATGGAAAGACCCACAACAAATGTTGAATAAAAAATTTAATTCATTACAAGTTCTTTCTTTTGTCGGCTCTAAAACAGATATTATGCCTTGCGGACAAAAAAGCACAAAATATATTTATCGTTGTAAATGTGATTGTGGAAACGTTGTTGATATAGACGGCAGAAATATCGTAAAAGGAAGAGCAAAAAGTTGTGGACATTGTGGTTCTCGTAAAACACATGGTTCGTGCAAGACTCGTCTTTATAGGATTTGGTGTGATATAAAAACAAGATGTTATAACAGTAATACGCCACAATACCAAAAATATGGTGCTCGTGGTATAACTATGTGTAATGAATGGAAAGACAATTTTGTTGTTTTTAAGAATTGGGCTGTTAAAAACGGTTACAAAGAAAACTTTACTATTGACAGAATAAATAATGATTTTGGTTACTGCCCAGATAATTGCAGATGGGTTGATACTTTTGTTCAAAGTAGAAATAGAACCGACAATAATAAATATCAGGGTGTATGTTTAACAGATTGGGCAAAAATATTAAAAGTCAAAAGACAAACGTTATCTAAGTATGTAAAAGCAAACGGTTGGGAGAAAGCAATAGAACATTTTAATAGACAAATACCACAAACAATAGAAGATATTATATTCTGGCACTCTTGTTTTTTCAAAGATGCTACTTTAAATGGACAGTTAGTAAAGTATGAAGAAGAACTAGGCGAATACATTTAT
>JAZRET010000148.1:0-7622 GCA_045660945.1 Congzhengia sp. | reverse complement strand
ATCCATACATAATGGAAACCCACGCGCTCTCCTTTTTTTCGTGGTGGACGGGGATGTCTTCTGCAATCCTGCCATCGCTTTCAAAAGAGGAAATCACGCGCTCCTTTTCTATGACATTTCGATACAAAAGTTCGGGAAACGTATATAAAGCATGCGTTCCGAAGATGAGTTCGACGTGTTTATATTTTGATTTTAACTGCTTTACCATATGCGCTTGCTGCATCATACAGCCGCAAATACCGATGATTAACTCCGGTTTTTTGCGTTTTAAGTGTTTCTGCGCCCCGATATTTCCCAAAACACGCATCTCCGCACCCTCGCGCACCGCGCAGGTGTTAAATAAAATGAGGTCTGCTTCTTCCCGATTTTCAGTAAAGGAAAATCCCATTTCAGAAAGCATCCCCTTTATGCGCTCGGAATCATTTTCATTTTGCTGACAGCCATATGTTTCCACAAGTGCTTTTGGATGATATCCCTTTTCTTTATAGAATGCGCTAAGTTTTTTAGCATATTCTTTTTGCACCGCCATTTCATCAGCGGACACCAAAATTTCTTCGCGTTTCATTTTAAATAATTCTCCTTGGCGGACTATTCTAAAAAGTATGTTGCTTCCATATCGGCAGTTGAAAGCGCAAATCCAAGCGGATATTTTTCAAATGCCGCACCCACGCTATTTGCAGGCTCGTTTCCGGAAAATCCCATGTGATAACGAATTGCAAACGCTTCTTCACGCGTCAGCCGCATAAAGCCCGATATGATATACACCGATTTTTCACCGTGGCCATACGGCATTTCGTCTTGATATTCAAAGGTCGGAACCGTCTGCCACACACCGTTTTTATCTTTTACATTTCGCGTGCCTTTTGTGTAGCAGTTTATTTTGCACAAATCATGTAAAAGCGACACAATCGCAATCGTTTCTTCTGAAAAGGACAACTGATACATCTCTTTTACGCGTTCACGGGAAAGATAATCTTTTAAACAGTGGTACACGTTTACGGAGTGTTCTAAAAGCCCACCCTCATAAGAGCCATGAAATCTTGTGCTCGCAGGGGCGGTGAAAAAGTCGCTCTGCGGAGAATCTAAATATTCTAAGAGTTTATCCGCACCTTCACGCAAGATGTTATTTTGATAGATTGAGAGAAATTCTTCTTTTTTTGTCATAACGAACACCCTTATCCTTTGAAAGTATCTTTTTAATAATTTTTATTGATAAAGGAAATGAGTTCTTCAGAAATCATTTCATAGCCTTCCGGTTTAAAATGCACGCCGTCTTCCGAGAGTTTGTCCTGGTTTTGCGCGGTTAACGTGTATAAATCAATCACAGGAAGCCCGTATTTCTCCGCGATGTTTAAAACGGCTTTGTTGCGCGCCTTTACGCGTTCTACCCTGTCACCCTCGTTGATATGGGTTGTAAGGAGCAAAACGAGAGGAATCTCTTTAAATTCTTCTAAGAAAAATTTGACCATTTCTTCATAATGCTCTGCATACTCTGTGCTATCTTCCAAATGAAAACCGTGAAGACCGTTGTTGAATAAAATTACATCTGTTTTCGGAAGTTGCACGAAAAACAGGCGGATACCCGGCTTGAAAAACGGATTGTCTACCGCTTTAGAGGTGCCGAATCCATCAAACAAAATGGTTTCTTTCGCAAGACCCGTTGCAGTTCTTCTCGTGCCGCAGGAAATGGAGTCACCAACATAAAGCACGCGCTTTCCTTCGTGGTTATCGGTATTTTCTATCCATAAATTATCCCATTCATATGTTTCTAAAACAGATTTTCTGTCTTCTTTTTCATATGTAAAGTTGCTCATTTTTTAATCTCCTTATTTATGTATTTTTAAATTGCAACATGAAAATTTACACACGCTTTTATTGTATCACAAATTCACTAAATTTTCAAACAATTTCGGCATAATAAGGCGATTATTTTTAAAATTTTTATCGCGAAGAACAAAAACAAAAAGAACCGCCGTTGGCGGTTCTTTTTGTATAAGACTAAATTTTTACAATACCTAATCCTTCCATAACGGACATTACTAAAATTGCAATGATGCAAATCGGAGCAATGTATTTTACCATAACATTGAACAGTCCTTTTCGTTTGAACTTACCGGAAAGTTCTACTTCATCCGCAATTGCTTTTGGCTTAATGACAAAGCCGATGAATATGCAAGTTACAAATGCAACAATCGGCATGAGTACGCTATTGCTTAAAAAGTCAAAGAAATCAAGGAACTGAAGTCCTATGATTTTTACATCTGCCCAGATGCTATATCCAAAGCAGGATACAAGACCTAACAAAACAGATGCCGCATAAACAACAATACAGCTAACGGTTCTATTCATTTTTGTTTTGTCACATAAAATGGACACCACGGTTTCCATCAGTGAGATGGATGAGGTGAGTGCGGCAAAGAGCACCAAAAGGAAGAACACGATACCAATGATTGTACCGCCGCCCATGGTTTCAAACACCTGCGGAAGCGCAATAAACATAAGACCGGGACCTTTGCCGAGTGCCGCCGGATCTCCGCCTGAAAATGCGTATGTAGCCGGAATAATCATAAGTCCTGCCAAAAATGCAATTCCGGTATCAAAAATTTCAATCTGTGCAACAGAAGACTCTACGTTTACATCCTTTTTCATATAAGAACCGTAGGTAATCATAATGCCCATCGCAAGGGACATCGAATAAAACATCTGCCCCATCGCCGCAAGCACGGTCGTGATGGAAAATTTTGAAAAGTCAGGTAAAAGATAGTATTTCACGCCATCTAATGCTCCGGGAAGTGTAACAGAATAAATCGCTACAAACACCGAAAGAAGTACCAAAACCGGCATCATCCATTTACTCACTTTTTCAATGCCCTTTTCAACGCCCAACAAAACAACAACTGCCGTGATGGTTAAAAAGACAATAAACCACAAAGCAGGAGACGCTGCTTGCGTTATAAATTCTCCAAAAAATGTATCCTGTGCCAAAACACTGTGTCCGCCGCTAACGAAAGACACTAAATATTTTGTTACCCATCCACCGATTACGGAATAATACGGCAGAATGATAAACGGAACAAGCGCCGCCAAAACCCCAACAAAACCAAAACGTTTGTCAAGTTTTTTAAACGCTCCGATAGCGGAAAGACCGGTTTTTCTACCAAGTGCAATTTCGCCAATCATAAGTGTAAAACCAAAGGTTACCGCCAGAATAATATAAACCAGAAGAAAGATACCACCGCCGTATTTTGCAGCAAGGTACGGAAATCTCCAGATATTACCTAAACCGACCGCAGAACCTGCCGCAGCAAGCACAAAGCCGATTTTACCGGTAAAACTGCTTCTTTTTTCGTTTTCCATAAATAACTCCTTTACACAGTTTGTTACTGCATTTTTCTTTTTTTACTCAAAATCGTATTCTTCACTCATACGATTTTTAAATTCCTCATATGCCATATCAAGTTCTGCTTCGTCGTCGATAGGCATTAAGGTTTCAGATTCGTCTTCTGCGATATGGAGTGTGTAAATCAGCACTTCGTCGCAGTCTTCGTCGCCTTCATCTGCCGGAAGAAGTACTACATAGGTTTCGCCGTTAAATTCAAAGGTGTCGAGATGTAAAAATGCGTGTTCTTCACCTTCGTCATTTAAAAGATGTACGATGCCTTCCTCTTCTTCAGGAGTTGTATTTTTCTTTCCCTTTGTATCTGCCATTTAGTTTGCCTCCTTTTTAAATGCCGCCAAGCTCTCTTCTACTTTTTCGAGCATTGCACGATATTTTTCGCCTTTTGCTTTTTCTTCTTCTACAACGTGTGCAGGTGCTTTATCTACAAATCCTTTGTTTGAAAGTTTTCCGTCTACACGTTTGATTTCATCAAGAAGGTGTTTCTTTTCGTCTTCTAAGCGCTTGATTTCTTTTTCAAAGTCAACGAGTTCGCCCATCGGCATAAAGATCTGTGCGCCGTTTACGATTACCGGTACTGCGTTTTCGTCTATGCCGCTATTATCTTCTAATACGGTTACACTCTGCGCGCTGGCGAGTTTTTCAAAGAATACTGCACCGCTTTCAAACACCTGCTTTTCTTCTGTTACAATGAACATACTTGCCTTTTTAGACGGCGGAATGTTCATTTCTGCACGCTTATTACGAACTGCTTTTAACGCATCCATAATCATTTCCATCTGTGCAGATTCTTTGGAGAATGAAAGTTTTTCATCTTTCTTCGGCCACGGTGCGATTACGATGCTTTCGCCATCGTGCGGCAGGCTCTGCCAGATTTCTTCCGTGATAAACGGCATGAACGGATGCAAGAGCTTCAGCGTGTTAGAAAGCACATAAGAAAGCACGTACTGCGCGGTTTTGTTGGATGCACTTTCCGTATCATAAAGACGCGGTTTTACAAGTTCAATATACCAGTCACAGAATTCATCCCAGATAAATTCATAAAGTTTTGCCGCAGCAACGCCGAGTTCGAATTTTTCAAGGTTCGCCGTTACTTCTTCAACGAGCTGATTATATTTATCTAAAATCCATTTGTCTTCGATGCAAAGTTCTTTTTCTTCGGGAATTTTGAGTTCATCCACACTTAAATTCATCTGCACGAATCTCGATGCATTCCAAATCTTGTTTGCAAAGTTTCTGCTTGCCGTAACTTTCTCGGTAGAATAACGCATGTCGTTACCGGGTGCGTTACCGGTGGCGAGCGTAAATCTTAAGGCATCTGCACCAAATTCTTCGATCACTTCTAACGGATCTACGCCGTTTCCTAAGGACTTACTCATTTTTCTGCCCTGACTGTCACGCACGAGACCGTGAATTAACACATGTTTAAAGGGCTCTTTTTCCATATGCTCCATACCGGAGAAAATCATTCTTGCTACCCAGAAGAAGATGATGTCATAACCCGTAACTAAAACACTTGTGGGATAGAACGTCTTAAGATCCGCTGTTTCATCCGGCCAGCCGAGTGTTGAAAACGGCCAAAGTGCAGATGAGAACCATGTGTCTAATGTGTCAGGATCCTGGCGCATTGCTTTTCCGCACTTCGGACAAACTGCCGCTTCTTCTTTTGTAACTACCATTTCGTGGCAATCGTCACAATAAAAAGCAGGAATTCTATGTCCCCACCAAAGCTGACGGGAAATACACCAATCGTGTACATTTTCCATCCAGTTGGTGTAGATTTTGCTGAAGCGGTCAGGAACGAATTTTACAGTTCCGTCTTTTACAACTTCTAGTGCTTTATCTGCTAAAGGCTGCATTTTTACAAACCACTGGTCAGATGTAATCGGTTCAACAGTTGTGCCACAGCGGTAACACTGACCAACGTTGTGCGCGTGGTCTTTTACTTTAACCAAAAGTCCTTCTGCTTCTAAATCGGCAACCATCTGTTTTCTTGCTTCGTAGCGGTCTAAGCCTTCATATTTTCCACCGAAACTGTTGATTGTCGCATCATCGTTCATCACCTTGATGATTTCAAGGCCATGACGAAGACCAACTTCAAAGTCATTCGGGTCGTGTGCAGGTGTGATTTTTACGCAACCTGTACCGAATTCTTTATCAACATATTCATCGGCAATAATCGGAATTTCTTTGCCTACCAAAGGAAGAATAAGCATTTTGCCGACTAAATCTTTATATCTTTCATCATCGGGATGCACTGCTACTGCAGTATCACCAAGCATCGTTTCAGGTCTTGTTGTGGCAATTTCCAAAAAGTCATCAGAATCCTTAATCGGATACTTGATGTGCCAGAAATGACCTGCCTGCTCTGTGTACTCTACCTCTGCATCAGAAAGCGCAGTAATACATCTCGGGCACCAGTTGATGATACGGTTACCCTGATAGATTAAGCCTTTTTCATAAAGGGAAACAAACACTTCTTTTACGGCTTTGGAGCAGCCTTCGTCCATTGTAAAGCGCTCTCTCGTCCAGTCGCAGGAACTACCAAGTTTTTTGAGCTGATTGATAATTCTGCCACCATAGAGTTTTTTCCAGTCCCAAACTTTTTCAATGAACTTTTCTCTACCCAAATCGTAGCGCGTTAAGCCTTCTTCTTTACGAAGCACTTCTTCTACTTTAATCTGAGTTGCAATACCGGCATGGTCTGTTCCCGGAACCCAAAGGGTATTAAAGCCCGCCATACGTTTATAACGGATTAAAATATCCTGAAGTGTTTCATCTAAAGCATGTCCCATGTGAAGCTGGCCCGTTACGTTCGGGGGCGGAATCACAATGGTAAACGGCTCTTTGTCACTGTTTGCGTCCGGGGTGAAATAGCCTTTTTCTACCCAGTTTTGATAGTGTTTATCCTCTACCTCTTTCGGACTATAGGTTTTGTTAATTTCATTAGACACCGAATTTTCCTCCTAACCAAAATATCATAACGCAGCCGATGATTACAAAAATCAATCCTGCGGATTTTACAAGATAAATCGCTTTCATAGCACTTTCTTCTGACTTTGCCGCTTTCTTTACGAGAATCGGCACCAAAAAGTTAATGGCCGCACCCAAAATAACGAGAGCGTAAGAAAGAAGTTTCATTGGACTCATAATGCTTCCTCCGTTTTATTTTTCCATATATTCTTTTCATTTTTTCTTGGGCTAAAGTAAATGAGCGTGTAAGATAGAATTGCAGTTGCATTTGTTCCTACCGCAACGCCGAGCATAATTTCTTTGAGCTGTGCGTTACTATCAGAAAATAAAAGCAGGCAAACCATCGCACAAAACACCACAATGGTGTTTACCTTTCCAAAGACATTGGACTTTACATAGGTCTTTTTTCTGTAAAGAATAAATCCGCCGATAATCATTAAAATTTCCTTGCAGGCAAGGAGCAGTACAAACCACAAAGGAACCATCCCTACGCAAAGCATCGAAACCATCACGGCAATTTGCATCAGTTTATCGGCTAAAGGATCTAAGAGCTGTCCTTCCTTTGTCATCATATTGAATTTTCTTGCGATGTATCCATCTAAAACATCTGTAATACTCGCGATGATAAAGACTACTGCCGCCGCCGTTTTCTGCTCGCCGCCTAAGGCAAACACCAAAAGATAAACGGGGACTAAGGCAAGTCTTAAAATCGTCAGTATATTTGGAATATTCAACCAATGTCACTCCTTTTATGATTGAAATGTTGCGTTTTTTGTGCCGTCTTTTAACGAAAGCGTAAATGTTTCACCCGCTTTTGCATCTTTAACGGATGAAATAAGCGTTCCGTCTTCTTTTTGCGCGATGCTAAAGCCACGGGAAAGCGTTTTTAATGGACTAAGCGCATCGAGTTTCGCACTTGATGAAGAGAGCACCATCCGCTTTTCGCTCACGCGTTTTAAAACTGCGTCTGCGCCATTTTTCAAAAGCGCGTCAAGAAACTGTTTATATTCTAAAAGCCTGTCCGGAAAATGCACAAAGGCATAGGAATCTTTGAGTCTTTCCAGACGGTTCTTTTTGATCTCTAAAAAATGGATTAAGGAATCGGATAATCTTTCTTTTTTCTGCATAAGACTTTTCTTAAGTTCCGTTTCCGACGGACAGACAATCTCTGCCGCCGCCGATGGCGTGGGAGCTCTTAAGTCTGCCACGAAATCTGCGATGGTAAAATCCGTTTCATGCCCTACCGCAGAAA